>CAZLCH010000036.1:0-5043 GCA_964558025.1 uncultured Gammaproteobacteria bacterium
AGAGGACCGGGAAGAACGAAGCTCTAGTGTGCCAGTTGTCCTACCAAGGGCATTGCTGGGTAGCTACCTTCGGTTAAGATAAACGCTGAAAGCATCTAAGCGTGAAGCTGTCTTCAAGATTAGATTTCATAGGTTGGTCAGAGAATATGACCTTGATAGGCTCCAGGTGTAAGCTCAGTAATGGGTTCAGCCGAGGAGTACTAATAAACCATTAGATTTTCCCACTTTTTTGTTTTTAAGTTTTTTCTCTATGTAGAGAAAAAAGAATTTTCTATATTCCGTTAACGTTTAGTCGTTGACATACGTGTTTAGTTACATCATCTTGGTGATTCAAGCGAAAGGGTCACACCTGTTCTCATCCCGAACACAGCAGTTAAGCCTTTCAGCGCCAATGATACTTGAGCCGCCCAAGCTCTGGGAAAGTAGGCCATCGCCAGGATAATGTACCTAAGCTTAATAAAAAATACTCGATTATTGATCGAGTATTTTTTATTATCACTGTACACTAACTTTTTTTAAATATTTCCATAGGCCATAACCACCAGCACCACCGACCATTATCAGACCGATAGTTACATATATAAATAACTGTTTTTTATTATCACGAACATGAGTAGTAATACTGGTATTAATTTTTTGTGAGTCAGTATTTGTTTCCGGACTCTTATTCATATTTAAAAGTAGCATATCTTTTTCTGATCGAGGCAGTATTCGTAGTGTTGTATCAGATGATTCAAGAATACCGGTCACCGTTAGTTTATCTCCGACGTTAAAATTACTGACAGATAAACCACTGCCTTTAGCTAAGTATACTTCCATATCCCCCTGAGCATCAGTGACGACTAAACGAGGACTCTTCTTACTAGTTACTTCACCTTCAATTTTTACCAACCGTGGATATGGCGGCTTTTTAAGATTTAATGAAGTCGAAAGAGTAAGATCAAAATTTTTATGTTCACTACTAGTTATAATATCACTGGCGTCGGTAGTTTTAATTCTTGATCCAGTGGCGATTGAACTCATGGTACCGGTGACAGTAACCTTTTGCTGTAATTCCAGCGGTGGGAAAAGTTTTTTTGCATTATAGACTTGTACTAATGTTTCCGAATTCTCAGATTGAAGATAAAAATATTGAGTACTGAGTGTTCCAGGTAAAGAAACAACAAAACCAGTAGTTGATACTTCTCCACCTACTTGATTTTCAGTTTGACTGAGTATAGTCCCATTGGCATCAATAATAATATTTGCTGTACCGGGTGTTAACTTGGTCGTCCAATGCCATGTAGACTCTATTAACGCATAACTTTGGTTTTCCGGCGCAGAAGTATATGTAACGCTGTCAACGACAGTATCATCGGGAGAAAGTAACTCGATGGTCTCATTACTGTTACCGAGAGTTGGTAGAAATTCTTTAGGTATGATTAGCAAAGACTGTGGTTTAATCGTAAGTTCGGTTTTAATGATAGGTCCTTTTTTGGTATGAGTAGCAATTCGCCAACCTTTTAGTGAAGTAACAGTGTCACTGATGTTACTAATTTCTAACCATTCTTGATCTTCATCTTTTCCGCTAGGATTAGGTAAAATTTCATTAATATGAATTTTTGATGATGATAAAATTTCAGTATCTCCTTCTGTCTTCATAGCCATTGATACAGTATCGTTAATATCTTGAGCAGTTATTTTCACTTTCTTAGCTATCGTCGATGATCCATTTCTATTTTTAATTGTTAAAGTAACAGTATAGGTACCAGATTTTGTAAATATATGTTGAGAGTAAGGATCATGACTAATTGCATTGTCGCCAAAATTCCAGGTAAAAGTTGTTGTTATTCCATTCGTTTCACTATCAGAGTTATCAAACGTTAAACGCTCATTCGTGACAAGATCACCAATAATATCGAATCGAGCCACTGGTCCTGTCGTCAGTATATTCGGTTTTTGCGGCGTTAGTTCCTTTGTCCATTGCCACACTGACGAGTTATTATTTTTCGTTTCATTTAAAAGTATCCAGCTTTGACCTTCGGGAGCTTCTTTGTAAGTTACAGTTTGATAAGCGCTTATCTTTCCGGGTTGAAATAATTTAATACTTGCTCCACCGTTTAGTAATTTATAGTTACTGGCTGAGAAAATATAATAACCTTTGTTTGGTATTAGTAGATCAAAATCAATAGTATAAATATATTCTTTAGCCCCAATTTCAAGATGCCAACCATTGAGGTTAACCTCAATCTCGCCACGATTATAAATTTCAATAAATTCTTTTTGTATCGCCGCGGTATCAACTCCGATAGGGTTTGGATATATTTCTGATATTACTACATCAAATTTACTATTTATTTCTTCATTTTCTTCAATAACTGGTGATTGAATAGTATTTGGAGTATTTTTTGTGACCAGACTTGTGATCGCAAAATCAAAACCGTCATTGTCAGTAGTCAGACCATCCTGTTTACGTGCGATACTATATGGGTCAGTGGCCGTTGGTGCGTTGTCATTAATATTGCCATCATCCCAATCACCATAGCTGACTTTATCAATAATGTCGCCCTGGTTGTTGCGGAGTATTATGATGTCCCCATTATTGTTTAACGCCCCAGTTGGTTTTTCAATCACTAAAAATTTATGTGTACCACCAAAGCTACCACTTACTCTGGTTTTTGTTCCCGCGCCATCTTCAAGACTCCAATCAGTTATTGTCATGAGCGTTGCAGAAGGTGTGAAGAGCTCAATCCATTCTTGGGCACCGCTGACCGGATCAGCTACAAACTCATTAATATAAATATCAGCTTGTGTTATTACTTCCAGCTGGCATATCGACGAACAACCATCATTACTATTAATATTACCATCATCACAACTTTCACCAGTTTCTAATACGTTATTGCCACATATCGGGACAGTAGTTTCAAGATGGCATACTCCATCACAACCGTCTCCACTACTCGTATTTCCGTCATCACACTCTTCATTATTTTCTTTTATGCCATTACCACACAGACTTGGAAAAACTGTTGGTATCAGATGAAAATCAAGCGAGTTATTATTAGTATCTTGGTGATTAATTCGTTCGAGAGTTTGATTAGTAGTTGGATTCGTTGGGAAAGCTAACATTTCAATCAAAGCATTAAAAACATTACCCCAACCAACACTATCAAGAATTTCACCACTATTTTCCGCTCCAATACGCAAGGCTAGACCATTATCATTAGCAATCGTTTGAGTTGATGAGGTTTGTGCTTGCATCAAATTAGCAAAACCATTATTACTATTAGCCCAGGTGTAATAAGCCCCAGGGTTAAGGAAAGTAGGTTCAACCCATGATTTAATAGTTGTATCAGTTGTACCATTAGCTGTGCGTTTAACTAGACGTAGCCCATTAAGGTCAAGAATATTTTGTGAGTTATTATAGATTGTAATAAAATCGTTATCGGCTTTACCGGTGCCACCAGTAATTTGTAAGCGATCAATTAAGAGTTCACCCGGCGAAATCGCATAACTAACAAAAAAGCCCAAAGTCCAGAGGTTTGCGCTAATAATAATGTATAAAACCAAACGAAAAAATCGTTTCCCTCCTTGGTATATCATATTAAATTTTTTCCTGTGAAGGCAGAAATTTATTTAGTGAATAATTGTTGTTTAAACCAGTCAACCCAAGGAACTTCAAGGGGATTAACGTGGTTATGGAGAGAAAGGTAATAGGTAAGCCACGAACCACACTGAACAAGATCAAAACTTTGCGCCAAGATGGTTTTGCCAGTGGGATGATATGACAAAACTTCTAATTTATTTTTTTTCATTACTTCTTTCGTTAATTCAAGGCGTCGTTTAATTTTTGTTTCATAAAAATCAGATTCTATACAAAGAGCAATGAGACGTTTTTTAATATCATTTGGATAGGCTAACCCCTCCAGCGCAAAATGATTCATATCAGATAACGTCAGATAGGAAGCAAAATTTTTAGCCGTTTCACACCATTGGTTACGCATAGTTCGGACATTACCGGAAAAAATTTGACCACTGATTAAGAGTGCTTCATGGCCGGTAAGTTTTTTTGCCAGACGCTCAACTTCATTATTAGGCTTGAGATAAAAATTATTTCTTCTTTTTAATTGGTTAATAATCTCTTTTACTTCCCTATCAGCTAAGGTAATAATTCCGAATTTTTTAAAGACGGCTAATAATGAAGCCAGTCCATAACCAAGTCCAAGCCGTGGTTGCCCAGAAGGGTTGGCAGTCGGAGAAAAAAGAAAAGCGGGTAGTTTTTCTTTTTCGGCTAATCGTTTGAGAGGGTTATCATTATCGGAGGTTATAACGACTACTATGGCCCTTTGTCTTTTAGCGGTTTTATAAGCAACTTGTGGTTCTTCGGTGGTTCCGGAGTAGGAGGAAATGATATAGAGGGTTTTATCATTGACATAGCTCGGTACCGTATAACCAGGTTCCACTATGATTGGAATTTTTATCCCACGATTAAAAATCGCTTTGGCAATATAGCCACCTAAATTTGATCCCCCCATGCCGTTAATAACGATATTGTTAATAATAGAAGCAGTTTGAGGAAAATTAAGAGTACGACTATCATGTAAGGCCAAACGAATTTGATCTGGTAAGCGTTTAAGAGATTCAATCATTAAAGGCGACGAAGGGTTACGTCGTAAAGACAAAAACATAGTACAGTGATTATATCGTATTTTTTTAGACGCGGCAATGAAAAAAATTTAGCTTTAATTAGAAAAGAATTTTTAAAAATAAAAGAAGCTGAGTTTATTCAGCTTCTACTTTTTATATTTTAAGTTAAAATAATTTTCCTTGTCGTTCTTTTTTCTCTGCCTCAGAAAAAATTCGTACTGTACCATACTGACCATCAAAACCAGGCGTAATATGTAATTCCCCGGCGCGTACTCGGCGAATACCCTCAACCACTTCTTCAGGAGCTTCTTTTTCTATTATTTTTAGTGGCATATCTAAAAGAATTTCCAATTCAGGTCCAAGGTTTTTTAACATGGTGTGGTATAGTAGCTGGACTTTAGTTGCTTGACGGTT
>CAZLCH010000037.1:0-4914 GCA_964558025.1 uncultured Gammaproteobacteria bacterium
AATTGATAAGTTAAAAATGATGCGTGAGATTACTCGTCAGGAATTACGCGGTGAATCGTTGTCCGCTGTCCAGCTACAATTTATTACTGATATTGTTCGTCAGTATACGGTAACAAAAAATGGTGATCGTAGTCGCACAACCTCTATATATGACCAAGAGACTAAACAAAAAAGCAATCTATCGCAAACTATTGGCCCCTTACAGTTATTGGTTATGGTCTATGAACGTGAGGGCCAGTATGTTTTAGCTGTTGGACCAGCCTTGCGGTATAGTGAAAATTAAATTTATGTCATTTTTTACTTCACTACTGACGAGTTTTAATAAAAAACCTCAGCCTTCAGAACCGAAAAAGTATGAGCCTAATATTTCTAGTTTTCGCGATGAAGCTGGTATTTCAACCCATACCCTAGAAACCGGAGTTTGGTTTGTTAACCATCGAAAATATTTTGTTATTACTTGTGTTATTATTCTGGCTGTGATCGGTGTTTCAACCATGAGTTATTCTTTATATAACATTGCCTATTATGTGATTGTTGGCCGAGTACAAGATAAACAACTTCGCGATGATTTGGGTTCAAATAATAGTATTATCCATAACCAACATGGCAGTTTAGGTTATTTAGATGTTGGGAGGACCGAAATCATCCCTAATCAGAATGGTACAGTTGATTTTATCGGTGAGATACGAAATACAACAGCGCGGGGCGTGATCCATTTTTCTTATTATTTTGATGTTAATGGACAACAGGTTGGCAGTGGTAGTGATTTTGTGTTACCAAATCAAACCAAGTATGTGGTGGCGCTGGGAGAGACAGTTTCAATACAAGGTAGCGGTGTTAATCTTGTGGTCTCTAATGTTGAATTACGTCGCCTTAATACCAGCATCATTGATCATTGGCAGAAGTATCTGACTGATCATCTTAATTTTGTTGTTACTGAGCCAAAGTTTATCCCGGGGCAAATTAGTGGCTTGTCAGAAAAATTATACCTCGGCGAAGTAAGTTTTACGGTCACTAACGCCAGTGCCTATAGTTATAAAGAAGCTCGTTTGCTGGTTATGTTAAAGAGTGGTGATCGCATCGCTGGGGCAACCCATTATTATCTTAAGAATTTTCGTTCCGGTGAGACAAGATCTGTTCGTTTCACCTGGACTGGCGGGGTAGCGGCGGTTAATCAGGTTGAGGTGACACCAGACGTTAACCCCTTTGACGATAGTGTATATATACCCTATTCTCAATAAAGAGTTGCTTAGCTTAGTTGGTATATATGCTTAGAAAAATTATTATCTTTATTAAGCGTTTGGATTGGTTCATGCTTGGACCAATTATTATTTTATTATGTTTGGGTTTGGCGGAAATTTATAGTATTAGTTTAGGTCAGACGGGCGGTGACCTTTTATTTTTTCGCAAACAAGCGGTTTTTATAATCTTGAGCCTCTTACTCTATATTGTTTTTGCTGTTTTTGATTTTCATCATTTCTTTTCTTACGCAAACTATATATATCTTGGGGGATTAGTCACCTTGGTAGCGGTGTTACTCTTTGGTCAGGTGATTAACGGTACACGCGGTTGGTTTTATATTGCGGGCTTTGGTCTTCAACCGGTTGAGTTAATGAAAATTATTCTTTTAATTACTCTTGCTCATTATTTTGCCAAAGTGTCAATTTCCGCCCGCCCTTTCCGTCATTTTATTGTCAGCGGTATTTTTACCGCCGTGCCTATTATTCTGGTTTTACTCCAACCTGATACGGGTTCGGCGGCTTTGCTATTTTTAATTTGGGTAGTCTTGATTGCGGCAGTTGGCTTTGAAAAAAAATATTTCTTAACTATTTTTATTTCTTTAGTTATTATTTCCGGTTTGGCCTGGCAGTTTATTTTAAAGGATTATCAACGTGAACGTTTACTTAGTTTTGTTCAACCTTCGGCTACTTCAACTCATTATAATGTTCGTCAAGCAATCATTGCGGTTGGTGCCGGTGGGTTGTATGGTCGAGGGCTTGGTTTTGGCTCTCAATCGCAGTTGAAATTTCTACCCGAGGCTAATACTGACTTTATTTTTGCTGTTATCTCTGAAGAGCTTGGTTTAATTGGTGGATTGATTGTCTTGAGCTGTTTTGTTTTGCTGATATACCGTTTACTCAGCATTTTGCCGTTAGTACGTAACTATTTTGGCTCTTTAGTGATTATTGGCGGCGCGGGCTTGATTTTTATTGAAATGTTTATTAATATTGGTATGAATATAGGCATTTTGCCGGTTATTGGTCTGCCATTACCATTTATCAGTTATGGTGGCAGTGCCCTCTTAGCTCACACAGCGTTAATGGGGATTATTCAAAATATTGTCAGCCGCAGTACGGCTAAACGATAACGTTATTTATATTTAATTTATTACTGTATGTCTGAAGCAATTAAACTAAGTGCCAGTCCGCGTCAGGGTGTTGGCGATTTAAAAGAGATGATTCCTGGTGTGATGTATGGTTCAGGGGTAGAAAATACTTCTCTGAATGTTAAGCGTCTAGAATTTGAACAAGTTTTTGCCAAGAGTGGTGAGTCAGGTTTGATTTCTTTAACGGTTGATGGACAAGAGTATCCCGTAATTGTAAAGGATTTTCAAGTTGATCCTGTGAAGCAACGCATTATTCATGTTGATTTCTTTAAACTCAATATGAATGAAAAGGTAGTTGCTGAGGTAAATCTTGAATTTATTGGCGAAGCTCCGGCCGTGAAAACTCATGGCGGTATTGTCGTTCATAATTTTACGACTCTGGAAATCGAATGTTTGCCAAAAGATTTGGTACAGAAAGTTGAGGTTGATCTCTCTCGTTTAATGGAGATTGGCGATGCCATCCATGTTGCTGATATTACCCTGCCAGCCGGAGTTATTTTTAAACATGAGCCGACTGATATGGTTATTCACGTGGTTGAACCGAAAAAAGTCGTTGAAGAAGTTGCTCCAGTAGCAGAAGGTGAAGGCGTAGCTGAAGGTGAAGCAAAAACGGAAGAAAAAACTGAAACTAAGGAAGAGAAGAAAGAAGACAAGAAATAATAATTTTCCAATCGTTTTAATTATAGAAATAAGTCACCTGCAATGGGTGACTTATTTTTTTAGTATCCGCGTTAATAAATCCCTATTATACCAATCCTTATTTTTTTGGCTAAGTCTTTTTTAAAGATAACTTTATGTGGCCAGATTTTTGCAAAGTTAGCTTTTTGGTGAGGGTTAATCTCACAAATAATTGTTATGGGCACCATAAGTTGATTGTGAAGTTTGGTTATTTGTTGAGATAATTTTTTATATAATTCTAAGCCTTTTTTACCACCATCTAAAGCTAATTTCGGTTCATAGTGGATTGAAATTTCTTTTTGTATTTCTTTACGGGTGACATAGGGAAGGTTGGCAAGAATAATAATGCGCTGGCAGTCTTTGATTAATAAGGTTTTTTTTAGTAATACTTCTAAAAGATTTGATTTTATAAATATATTTTTTTCTATCGAATGTCTTTTGGCATTTTTTTTAGCCACTTGCAAAGCTGTTGTTGAAATATCAAAACCTAAAGATTGTATAGAGGAGTTTTTGCGTAATTGTTTAAGGACAGTGATTAAAAGACAGCCTGAGCCAGTACCAATATCAATCAAGGAAGTTTTCTCCTTACTTCTTTTAATAATCTTCAGGGCATTCTCAACCATCAGCTCACTTTCCGGACGGGGAATGAGAACATCAGGTGTTACAAGAAAATCAAGGCCATAAAATTCTTTATGGCCAGTGATATAGGCAAGGGGATAGTATTTTATTCTTTGTTTGATGGCTTTTTGATATTGTGTAGCTTGTGAAGTTGTGAGTACATGTTCACCATGAGAGAGAACAAAGGATCGTGGTTTTTTAAGTACCCAGGCTAATAGTATCTCAGCTTCAAGCCAGGCAGAAGAGATATTATGTTTGGTTAAATGCTGTACTGCTTTACTGAGTGCTTGTTGGTTGCTGGGTCGAGAAGTAGTTTTTAAGGGCATAAACAATCTCATTAAGTTCACCTTCCATGATTAAGTTGATTGAGTGCCAACTTTCTTTTAAGCGGTGATCAGTGACACGATCTTGGGGAAAGTTATACGTACGAATTTTGTCGCTACGATCGCCGCTACCAACTTGTTCTTTCCGAGCGGCTGACTCTTTTTCACGACGTTCATCCTCAGCTTTTTGCAGAAGGCGAGAACGAAGCACTTGAAGCGCTTTTTCTTTATTCTGGTGCTGTGATTTCTGGTCTTGGCAAGAGACAATCATGCCGGTAGGAATATGGAGAATACGGATCGCGGAATAGGTGGTATTAACGCTTTGGCCACCAGGTCCTGATGAACAAAACGTGTCAATTCTGATATCAGAGGGTTTTATTTCAACATCAACTTCTTCCGCTTCAGGAAAAACCGCCACGGTGACGGCTGACGTATGAACGCGACCAGCTTTTTCAGTTTCGGGTACGCGTTGTACGCGGTGTGTGCCACCTTCATACTTCATTAAGCCATAGACGCCCGTGCCCTCAAGATCAAAAATTATATTTTTGTAGCCGCCAATGCCAATCCGATTTGAGTCAAGGATATCAATTTTCCAGCCTTGTTTTTCAGCAAAGCGAGTATACATCCGGAAAAGCTCGGCGGCAAACAAAGCTGACTCATCACCGCCGGTACCAGCGCGGATTTCGATAATAGCGTTTTTTTTGTCGAGAGGGTTAGCCGGAAATAACTCTTCTTTAATTACTAATTCAAGTTCAGAATTTTCTTTTGTTAATGTTTTATTTTCGTCTTCGGCCAAAGTCCGCAAATCCTCATCTTTTTCTTCCTGGATGATAGTTTCATTAATGGTAAGAGTATCTTGATTTTTTTCCAGCCGTGTAATCAAATCAACCACACGTTTGAGTTCAGCGT
>CAZLCH010000038.1:0-4822 GCA_964558025.1 uncultured Gammaproteobacteria bacterium
GGGGGTGCCCGCAAGGGAGCGTAGAGACAGGTGCTGCATGGTCGTCGTCAGCTCGTGCCGTGAGGTGTCGGGTTAAGTCCTTTAACGAGCGCAACCCTCGTGCTGTGTTTCAATCGACCACAGCAGACTGCCTCGGTAACGAGGAGGAAGGTGGGGATGACGTCAGATCAGCATGGCCCTTACACCCTGGGCTACACACGTGCTACAATGGCCGGGACAACGAGGCGCTAAGCCGCGAGGCGGAGCAAATCCCATCAAAGCCGGTCTCAGTTCGGATCGGAGTCTGCAACTCGACTCCGTGAAGTCGGAATCGCTAGTAACCGCGTATCAGCTACGGCGCGGTGAATACGTTCTCGGGCTTTGTACACACCGCCCGTCAAGTCAAGAGAGTCGGAAGCACCCGAAGGCCCCTCACGGGGACGAAGGTGAGTTCGATGATAGGGACTAAGTCGTAACAAGGCATCCGTAGCGGAAGCTGTGGATGGATCACCTCCTTTCTAGGGAGAATTATTACTTGCTGTTTATAACAGCAAGATAATGGTCGGCTTTTCAAAGTTCCGGTTACCGGAGATAGAAAAGCAACTTAACCGCCTAATCTTCTTTTGGAGATTATTGGACGGACAGATTAACGCCTGTTAGCAGAGAAATTCACTTATTCAAGCAAGTAGTTTATGGGCCTATTTGTCAGAAGACAAAAAAAGATTGGCCTTACTACTGTGGTCAATCTTTTTTTGTTAGAATATATGTATTTAAAATCGGGCATAAAGATAAGGGCATATAGCTCAGTTGGTTACCCGCCTCGACTCGCGGAGCTCGTCGACGCGAGGCAGGGAGTGCAACACAGCTATTTATAATTTCTTTATTCAGTATTGAATATAAAAGGGCATATAGCTCAGTTGGTTAGAGCGCAACACTGATAATGTTGAGGTCCATGGTTCGAATCCATGTATGCCCACATCGGTACGCCGAAGTCGCGTTCACGCGACGAAGGCGACCTAGTTCATTAACAATCATAGTGAGTAGTTACTTAGTAACAAATTGAGGTTTAACGAAGTTCGTCTTCGTTTCACCCCGACAAGATAATCGCCTTTACTAAAATTTTACGTTTTTCATTCGCCTTCGCTAATGCTTCGGCGTAATAAAGCGGGGTAGAGCAGTTGGCAGCTCGCCAGGCCCATAACCTGGAGGTCGTCGGTTCGAATCCGACCCCCGCAACAAAGTTAGTTGTAAAGTTATAAAGTTTATAAGGTAGATTTGTATTTCACTTTATAACTTTATAAACTTTTAACTTTATAACCCATTCGCCTTGGTAGCTCAGTGGTAGAGCAGTGGCCTGAAGAGCCTCGTGTCGTCAGTTCGATTCTGACCCAAGGCACAAAGTTAGTTAAAAGTAGAAAGTTAAAAGTTTGTAAAGTTAGTTTGTCTTTTACTTTATAACTTTATGAACTTTATAACTTACTTCGGGGTGTCGTATACCGGTAGTACGCATGCTTTGGGAGCATGTTGACTGGGTTCAATTCCCAGCACCCCGACATTTTATCAGCGGGTATCGTATAATGGCTTTTATGTCAGCCTTCCAAGCTGAAGATGCGGGTTCGATTCCCGCTACCCGCTCCTACTACGTTTTAAAATATTGAAAATAAATAAAAAAGAGGATGTGCTAGATCCCCTTTATTGTCATTTTTAGTTAAAAATTTATCAAGGCCAGGTGTTCATATAAATAAATCCCAACACTTGTGCCGGCTCCGAAAGTGATAAAAAGAATTTTTTCACCAGCTTTGATTTTATGTTGTGTTAATAATTTACTCATCAACACAACAGTTGAAGCACTACTGGTGTTTCCCATACCCTCAAGATCCCAGTGAAATTCACCTTGAAAACCAGGTAGGTTATCTTTGGTATACTGCTCTAAAAAATTAAGA
Source organism: uncultured Gammaproteobacteria bacterium (assembly GCA_964558025.1). GTDB lineage: Bacteria > Patescibacteriota > Patescibacteriia > Patescibacteriales > Patescibacteriaceae > Patescibacterium. Next base: position 1,923 of record CAZLCH010000038.1, read on the forward strand.
GTTTTTGACGATGGTTGATGGGCAATAATGTGATCAATTTCCGAAGGTTTAATTTTAGCTTGATCTAAGGCAGAATTAATCATTCTCCCGACAGTTCCACCGACAAATCGATGAACCTTTTTTGTGTCCTGTTTGAAAAAATTATCTTCATTTTTATAGATTGCCGACAGGTTACCATCACCAGGCATTGAATTGATATCAAAAAAGATAAAAGAATCTTTTTTAGATTCAGTTAACAAAAATGCACCAGCGGCGTCACCAAATAAATTTGCTTCGATCCAAACATTTGGATCGGCTAACTTCGTGGCTTTTTCCGACAATACCACCAGAACATTTTTACAGATTCTACTTTTGATTAAGCTGTAACCATGTAAAACCGCAATTGACCCAGCGGTGCAGGCTTCGGTCATGTCATAGCACATTGCTGTCCATGACTTATCTCCATAGTGTAGTGATAATTCGTTTTTTAAATAATCAGCTAAACTTGGATAACCGGGGCCAGTATTAGTTCCGACGATAATAGCGTCTATTTGCGAAAGAAGTAATCCCGTTGAATCAATACATTTTTTTGCGGCAATAAAAGCCAACTCATGATTTGTTCCGGCAAAAAAAGTTCTCTCGTTACAACCAATTTTTTCAAGCGTTTTTTTTACCTCTCGGTCTATTTCGTCGTCAGTAAATGGAGCAGGGTGCCCAAAGATTATTTCTTTAGACTCATCAGGAATATAATTAGTTAAAAAAGTTTTTTGATCAACTCTTGTTAACCTTGAGTCAAATTCCGGATCAGTATAACCATAGCCAAAGATAGTAACCCCCGATCCACTACATGTTTCAGTTTTAATGAACATTGCTTCTCCTTTCAGTAATTTTTGTTTTTTATTTTAATTTATTGTTACTATATAACCCTTCTTTTGTCAATATAATTGACAAAAAATCAATAAACCTTTATGATGAGCGATACCGTCTGTGCTCACTAATTTAAAAATTTCTACACTATGTTAATGATCCGTCTCTCCCGCGTTGGGAAAAAAGGTTATCCAACCTACCGCTTGGTTATTTCGGAAAAACAGCGTGATCCGTATGGTAAAGCCTTGGAAATTTTGGGTTCCTATAATCCTCATACCAAAGCTCTTCAAATTAAAGCTGAACGAGTAACCCACTGGATTTCTAAAGGAGCGCAAATGTCTGATACCGTTAATAATTTATTTGTAAAAAACGAAATTATCAAAGGTAAAAAGACCAGATCGCCTCAAGCTAAAACTAAGCGAAAACAAGCTAAATAAAAATCACCCTCGTACGAGGGTGATTTTTATGATGAGCGTTTATTCTTTTTAATAGTAATTTTTAAACCTTTCTTTTCGAGAAAGATAATATGTTCTTTTATAATTTCTTCTGAAATACCCCTAGCTTGAGAAATTTGTGTAATTGAGAGACCCTGATTTAAGAGATCAAACGTTTCTAATTGAGTTAATTTAGTGTCGAGTTTATGATTTAGTGTTGGTGAGTCAATCTTTACTTCAACTTCACCGTGCGTTGTTGGAAAAGTCATATACTTTAAGCACGTATCACATTTCTCACAGCGCTCAATTTCATCATCACCAAAATAGTTTAAAATATATTTTTGACGACAACCAGTGGTAAAGACATATTGTTCCATCATATCTAGTTTAATATAGGCCTTAGTCGCCTTTTTCTTCATAGCCTGAGTATCAATTTCTAAATCCTCAGTCGGAACTGTTTTTAATAATTCAATTTCAGTACCTTTAAAAGGTGGAGTATAGATTAATACTTCATTGGCCACTAATTTTTTTAACAGGCGAGTAAGTGTATCGCGATTAACGTTAATTAGATTAGAGATTTCATCTAAGTTAGCTTCAAAACCGGCAATTAATTCTTGTTCAAAGCGAGCAAAAAGTTTATTGAATGTATCAATTTGCACTGCGGCGCGTTTGCTTAAGCTTTCACGGGCAACGACTACTGAGGTTAGTAATTTAAGGCCGGCTTGTCCGATTCGTTCTCGCGTACGACTGACATAACCAGCGCGTTCAAGAATTTTTAAACAGGTACCGATCGCCATTTCCGGTGAATCATCAGCCACTGCTTTCTTAATCTCACTATAAGTTAAAAGAATTTTCTTTTCTTGGCGTGCTAATAGGTAACCATATACTTCAGTGACCAACTCAGGCGAAGGGTTATCACCACGGATAAAAAATTCCCGTAAATATCTATCACGCGGATTATATAGTAACAAGCAGACGCTTGGCTTGCCATCACGGCCGGCGCGACCCGCTTCCTGATAATAGGCTTCAATTGTGCCTGGTAGATCATAGTGGATAACGAAACGAATATCTTTTTTGTCAATGCCCATACCAAAAGCATTAGTAGCAACAATTACACGCGCTTTGCCACTCATAAAATTATGCTGTACCCAGTGCCGCTCCTCACTTTGCATACCGGCATGATAGCCAACCGCTTCAATGCCGGCGCCTAGCAATACCTCTAGCAATTCATCAGCCTTGGCCCGCGTGCCAACATAGATAATACCCGGTTCTTCACCTAAACTAGTTAACACATCAAGTACAATCGAAGCCTTTTGACTTTCGGCGGCTTCTGTTACCCCAAACTGAAGATTGGGCCGAGCAAAGCCAGTAATAATTTGCGCGGGATTTTTTAAATTGAGCTGGGTAATAATATCTTCTCTTACCTCAGGTGTCGCTGTAGCGGTTAAGGCAATCACCGGCGGATTACCAACTAGCTTTAAAGCCTGGTGTAGTTTTAAATAACTAGGACGAAAATCATGACCCCATTGGCTAATACAATGAGCTTCATCAATCGCGAATAAACGAATTTTTATGTTAGAAATTTCCGTGGTGAAATCACTATTATAAAAACGCTCAGGT
>CAZLCH010000039.1:0-4808 GCA_964558025.1 uncultured Gammaproteobacteria bacterium
TTCAAAAAATTGTTAACATAATTTTATCTACTCTCTTTTTTATTTTATACCCAGAACAATGTTTTAATAAACCAAGGTATGAATTATAAACTTGGTTATACTTTTCCTCATCTTCTTCTCTAAGATATTCATAAGCACTCATTTTTTTTAACATTCGCTTAGCTGTCTTACAGCGCAACACTCGATGATGTTCAAAAACTATATAGCCAAGAAAATCAATCCCCTGACTTAATTTACGAATAATGATTTTTCTTGGATGGAGCGTAAGGTTAAGATGCTCAGTTAAAAATTTTTGAATCAACAATATATATTGTTTCAAATGCTCAGACGATTGACCAAGAATAATAAAATCATCACAATATCTTAGATAGTATTTAATATTTAGCGTGTGTTTACAAAACCTATCAAGCTCATGTAAATACACGTTGGCAAATAACTGACTGGTAACATTACCAAGAGGTATACCCTTTTTAGTCTTTGCTTCAAAGCTATCAATAATAATATCCAAAATCTCATTCACCGTCTCGTCATTGACTCTACGTTTAATGAGTTTCTTCAAAATTGCTTGGTCAACAGAATCAAAGAAGTGACTGATGTCACATTTAAGCGCATAGATTGGAACATGATAATTATGGCTGGCCTTTCGTAAAAAGTGGTCTAAGCGATTAACTGCCCGATGTGTGCCTTTATCAACTCGACATGAATATGAGTCGTAAATAAAGACTTTATCAAAGATGGAATACAATACCCTGAACACTGCTTGATGAAGTAGGCGGTCACGTACTGTTGCTTTATGAATATGGCGCAACTTAGGATCAGTAATGTAAAATGGGGTATACGTGCTATGACGATATACTTTCTGCGTTAAGTCGTCATGCAACTTCCAAATGTTTTCTTCCAAAAAGAACTCAAATCGCTGAATATCACTTTTCTTTCGTTTACCTTTCTTAAACTCATTCCATGCGGATAATATATTTTCCGCACTAACTATATAATTTCCAATACTATGCCTATTAGCGTCGCCCCCCCCAGACAAATTCGACTCCCGTTATTCATAAAGCTTTTGAGTTATATAAATTATTTCATGGTATCAGTAATCAGATACCGAAGCGTGACCGCTATGGCATCTACGCCGTAGCTGAAAAGCTATTACTCGAAACGATAGAACTTCTCCTTACTGCCTCATTCTCAGTCAAAACCGAGAAGCTTCCTTCTCTCTTGCGCGCCCGAGTCCAGATTGAATCATTTAAGCGTTTTGTTCGCTTAATGAAGGATATTAACAGCATCCAAGAAAAACACTATTTGAGTATAACCAAAGCAGGAGAAGAGATATCAAAAATGACCAATGGTTGGATTAAGTATCTTTCATAACATAACGCCCTTTGAAGAAAGGGCGTTATTGAGAGACTACCTCACGACAACGCAAGTTGTCATTCGAATTGTCAGTGTTGTACCAATTGACGTTGAGCTTACTGTCGTTCCAGTTGACGTTAGGAACGTTGCCGTCAGAGTTACGAGAACCAACACGTGTATGTTTTTTCCCTTCAATTGCACTAACTTTATTCGCAAACAAAGTTTGAGTTATCCGACCCAGTCGGCAGTCTTATGAAGTACTATCATGCTGATAGACCTTCTGTAGGAAAAAACACGTAGTTTCTAATGAATGGCAAATCGCTATCTCACGAGAGACCGATTGTATGAGCCTTTTTCAGTATACCAAAAAATCTCTAAAAAAATAAAAGAACGTTTTCGCTAAAAGCAAAAACGTTCAAGATTAAAAGGTACAAGGAAAAAGGTTAAACTACCTCACGACAACGCAAGTCGTCAAACGAACCGTCAGAGCCGCACCAATCGACGCCGAGCTCACTGCCGACCCAGCCGACGTCAGGAACGTCGCCGCCAGAGCAACGAGAACCACTGCATAACGTGACATTTGTAATGTCGAGATGACTACCTGTTTCAGTAAAGTACTTTAATTCAAGTACCAAACGTTCAAGCAAGGTAATCCCAGGTATGTTTCTTTTAGCCAATTCATTGGCTGAGGTATTTTTGTATTGCTCATCAGCTTCGATGTTGTTTCGTACCCATACTGTATAGGCTTCGTTTGACGTGCGGTCATTATTGGGTACGTTTTCATCGAGGTCGTTAACATATCTCCAACATGAGAACTGTTTAGTACACGCATCGTATACCTGATTCATTGTTATGCCTTTGGCAATAATAATGAGACGGTCGAAACCAGTTTGTTGTTCAGGGATAACGATTGTTGATGGGTCTACTTCGAGATTGAAGTAATGACGATAAAATTCAACCCATTCGAGAAGTACAGCATCAATATCGGAAACTGAAATATACGAAGATAGCAACTTCTTCACATCTTTCATAAATTTTCCTTTCTGGTTAATGATGCTTTGTGCATCGTTGTGACTGAAATTTTTTGGAAAGGAGGCATTAAATGTAGCTTGAATCTCAAAAACTTGTCCGTGACTGGCAGGGACTATTCCATCTTTTTTCATGATAGACTATTCCTTTCTTGATTTTTAAGGTTTTTCCGCCATTATGGACGAAATTGTAAGAAATCTTACATAATATAATTATAGAATTTATAGGATGAAATGTCAATATTAAAGCTAATATATTGTTTATTATTAGCCATTTTTTTAAATTCTTAGGTTGCTTTTAATTAATCATAATGCTACAATACCCCTGTTTATGACTAAAAAAACTGATATTCTCTCTTCTCTTAACCACATCCAACAACAAGCTGTTACTCATGATGACGGCCCACTATTAATCGTTGCTGGCGCCGGTACGGGTAAAACCAGCGTCTTGATTAATCGCCTGGCATATCTGATTCAAGAAAAAAATATTGGCCGTGAGGAAATTCTTATTACGACTTTTACCGAAAAAGGCGCGAATGAACTTGAAGAACGAGCCGACAAACTACTCCCTTATGGCTATGTTAATTTATGGATTCATACCTTTCACGGCTTAGGTGAACGACTGTTGCGCGATCACGCACTTGATATTGGTTTGTCGCCAGCTTTTACCGTTCTCTCAAAAACCGAACAATGGATTTTGGTGAAAAAAAATTTAAATACTTTTAATCTAAATTATTATCGTCCACTTGGCGATCCAACTAAATTCATTCATGAATTGATTACTCACTTTGGTAAATTAAAAGATGAAAATATTTCACCAGCGCATTACCTTGAATACGTTGAAAATCTACGCGCTAATACTGATAGCGTTCTCAGTTCTGAGACAAAAATAAAAAAAACTAAAAAACAAGAAGATGAAAAAAATAATAGTGAGGAACTTGATATTACCCGTTTATCTGAATTAGCTGAAGCCTATCATACCTATAATAAATTACTGCTTGATAACGGCTTACTTGATTTTGGTGATCTGATTACCTATACCATCAAACTTTTTCAAGAACGGTCAAATATTCTTAAACGCTACCAAAAACAATTTAAATATATCATGGTCGATGAATTTCAAGACACCAACAGTGCGCAATATGAATTAATCCAACTACTAGCCGCGCCACATAATAATCTTACGGTGGTCGGTGATGATGACCAAAGCATCTATCGTTTCCGCGGGGCTTCGCTTTCCAATATCATGCAATTTAAAGATGATTATTCGAAAGCCAAAGAGTTAGTCTTAACGGAAAATTATCGCTCCGGACAACCGATCCTTGACGCCGCCTATCAACTTATTACGCACAACAACCCAAATCGCTTGGAAGAAAAACTTGGTATTGAAAAAAAATTACAAGCGCAAAAAAAGGCCACAGCAAAAATCACCGCCCTGCAATATACCACTGAAATAAGTGAGGTCAGAGCCGTGGTGGAAAAAATTAAAGAACTACACCAAACAAAACAAGCTGAAAGTTGGGCTGACATCGCTGTCTTAGTCCGGGCCAACGAAACCGCTGATAAATTTACCAAAGAATTAACCGGTCGCGGTATTCCTAATCACTTTGTTTCTTTGCGAGGCCTCTACTACAAACCAATCATTCTTGATTGTCTAGCGTACCTAAAACTGCTTGATGCCTATCATGAGCCTTCGGCGCTCTACCGAGTCCTTGATATGCCGGCTTTCCGACTTTCACACTCCGATATTCTTGTTCTTGCCAAGTGGGCACGGCGTAAATTATGGTCGCTTTTTGAGACCATGGAAAAAATTGAGGCGGTAACTGATATTAGTACTGATGGCAAAACAACCAGCAAAAAATTATTAGACTACATTCGCCGTCATGCCGAGTTGGCAAAAAACGAAAAAACTGCAAAAATTTATTTAACGATTGTGCGCGACTGTTTACTGCCTTATCTTGACCAAGATCATGATCAAGAAGCCTTTAGTTACTTAAACCAATTTTATACCAAAATAAAAAACTTTGAAGGTAGTGATCACGCCAGTCGCTTAACTGATTTTCTCGCCTTAATCAATCTGGAAATGGAAGCGGGTGAAACTGGTGGACTGCGCTTTAATTTTGATGATGCCGACACAGTTAAAGTTATGACGATCCATGCCGCCAAAGGTCTTGAATTTGGTCATGTCTTTTTGGTTAATGTCGTTGATAAAAAATTCCCGACAATTCACCACACCGACAAAATTATTATTCCGGAAAGTCTTGGTGGCCCACAAAATATTAGTAAAGACGCTCATATCGAAGAAGAGCGGCGATTATTTTATGTTGGTCTGACACGCGGTAAACGCGGGGTGTATGTTACTGGGGCGAAAGACTACGGGGGACTGCGCGAAAAAAAACCGTCTATTTTTATTGCTGAAGCTGGTCT
>CAZLCH010000040.1:0-4626 GCA_964558025.1 uncultured Gammaproteobacteria bacterium
AATTACGCCCATCGCGCGTCGTGATTGGATTTATTGGATCATATCAGCTAAAAAACCGGAAACACGCCAACGTCGCATTACCATTGCCTGCGATAAGCTTGTTTGTGGCAAGGGGCGTGTGTGTTGTTTTGGTGGTATAGGGTGGTTAAAGAAACAGGGTAAAATATGAAACTAAAAATCATTATTTTTGATATGGACGGTGTTTTATTTGATACCAAATCCGTTTTAGAAAAATTTTTATTGCATTTATACCCTTCTTTAACCCTGAAGTCTTTAAAAGAATTGTTGTCCGGTAATTTTCATGAAGAAATAAAAAAAATTTTACATCTCAAGCGTGAAGAGACAACCGAAGAAGCTACGAGTAGAAAATTACGATATGCTGAGGAAAAATCACAAGCTCCCTTGTATAAAGGTGCGCAAGAATTATTGACAGAGTTGAGAACAGCCGGATTTATACTAACCCTTAACACTTCGGCCATGAATGTCAACTGTTTGCCGTTACTCGAGCGGGCTCATGTTACACATTTTTTTGCCTGGCTTGGCACCGGCGATGTGTCTTATAGTAAAGTGGCTAAATTTCAATTAATTGCCGAGAAGTATAAAGTCGAAGCAAAAGATATGCTGTTCGTAACTGATACCTTGGGCGATATTAGGGAAGCTGATAGTGCCGGCGTGCCAACAGTAGCCGTGACATGGGGCGCGCATGATGAAAGCTATTTTTCTCGGGAACAGCATGATAATCTAGTTACAATAGTTCATACCTTTGCCGAGTTGAGAGATTTTATTAAACGATGGGCAAATTTATAATATGTTATTATGAATATTATTTTTCAATCAGTTTCAACCGTTTTTACAGATGATACTTTAGAATATCGTTTATTATGGGAGGAAGAGGGTAGTTTAATTATTAAGGCTCTTACAAAAATTACTAATCTTACCTTTAAGCAAAAAGAAATTGTGGCAGTTGTATATGATGGTCCGAGTTTTTCTGGTAATCAAATAAAACCAATGAAACTTAGGGCTAATCTTCCACTTCATATTAAAAAAGGTACTCTGATTCATGAGTTGGGACATCGGTTGATTGGACCATTACAACGGAGGTTAGTAGACCTTGATGAGCATCAACACCTTAATTTATTTTTATATGATACTTGGGTTGAGCTATATGGACAAGAATTTGCCGACACGATGATTATTTTTGAGAGTAGCTTAGAAGGTAATTATGATTACAAAGTGACATGGAATTGGCTAAAGGGACTTAGTAGAGAAGAACGACATTTGCTATGGGAAAAATTTGTAGCTTTGAATCAGAATAAATAATAGAAGAGATATCAAGAGATACTCTCTTTTTTTATTATCTTAATTTAACCCTACAAAATTTTCGATTTTTTCCGTTGTCGTGACAAAATGAACCAAAGTAGTAATGACATCAAAACAATACCAAGAAAGTTTAATGATAAATCATTAGCCGTATCAGTGCCAAGGCCTGAGCGTTGGGTACCATACACTAAGTCTTCAGTGTATTCTTCGACTTCATAAATAGCACCAAGTGAGATTGCGCTCACGGCGGCAATGAAAATCGCCAATCGTAAACGATCCAGTCGATGCATAAATTTAAAACGAAAGGTATCAAGCCAAAAAGCCGAGATGACAACAAAAATAATAAAGCAGACTAAACCGCTGGAGAAAAAATGTAGTAGTTGGTCCATCCAATCAAAACGATTATAGAGATGAAAGACATCGGCGATGAAGTCGAAGAAGATGACAGCAAAAGTTAAAATCCAAACCGAGCTGTGGAGGGACTTAAAGCCTTTTTTCTTGTAATAAATATAAGCGACGATCTCCAGGATAATAAAAGTAATAATTGAGGTGCTGAGGAGGCCGCGCCAGGTAAACTGCGGTGAGTAATTGAAGACTTTGGCGATATTAAGAATTTCAAATAATAACAAGCCGCAAATTAAAAGTCTGACAATGGTATGTGCCAGATTCTCTTTTGATAGTTGATTTTTAAAATAAGCTTTAAACATAGAGTTATGACATTTAAAAATTTTTACTAATCTTGTAGCCAGCCAAAATTCCCAGTACTCCGCCAACCGCACTCGTAAAAACGGCTGAGAGAGAAAGTGCTCCGGCACCCCATAATAAGGGTACATAGGCACCAATGATTGACCCTAAAAAAAGACCAACCCAGATAAACATTTTACTATTCATAGTATACGTATTATCGAGTATTTTCAAATTTCCACACTGCTTCAGAAATGTGTTTAATGGTTGTTTCAATCTGTGGAGTGTCGGCTAAGCTTTTTGTCATCACACAGAGTAAGTAAGGGTTCCGTGAATGATAGACAATACCGCAGTCATGCAGTTGTCGGTTGGTTATTCCATTTTCAGAAGTAATTTTTTCGATTCCAAATTTATGAGATACTGGAATACCGGCCGGTATACCAGCAACAAGACCATTATTGTAATCAGTTTCACTGAGTAGTTTTAAGGCTTTATCAGATAACTCATTACTGAGGTAGGTAGCATTATAGAGCAGTCGGAAAAAATAAGAAACATCCCGTGTAGTCATAAAGTCAAAGTTATCAGGTTTGTTGATATCCGAAGGCAAACTTATCTGTAGGTTTTGATACAGAGTATTAAATATTTCCGGTTTGATAATTCTTAGTAGTAGAATCAAAGCATTATTGTCAGAATATTTAATCATTTTCTCTATTAAGTCATTAACGGTATACGTTTCTCCTGGTTTAACCGGATTTTTTGGAGTTATTTCTTGTTCAGCATTTTCATCCAGTGTCTCAGTTGGATAGATATAAGATTGTGAGAGAAGGGATGGATCATTTTCAGCTAAATACAGTGTTCCAATCATGATTGGTACTTTGCCAATACTCGCCGGATGAAATTTTTCATCTTTATTAATATCAATACGGCCATCACTATTAAAATCCTGAAAATAGACCGAGACGGTCTCAATATTGCCCGCTTGTTTTTCTCGTTCAATGAGATCGATGAGATCATTCTCCAGTGATTTTATGCCAATATAGTTTTTTTCCGGACGAGTATCGCACACCAAAAGTGGTTTAACAAATTGAAAACTGTTGATACGTAGGGGGACTGAACCAGTCGCAGTGGTTTGTTTATAAATTCGTCGTGTTTCCCAACCAGTGTAAAAAACTACTCCAAGAATAATAAGAACGATGGGCAAATGTATAAAAAGTTGGTTTCTTTTCATACGCCTATCATACCATATTTTTTCAGAAGGTTATAGCCTATTTTTAGAAGAAATTCAACTCCCGTATCAAGGTATCATTGTATATTACTGTTTTAACACCCATTCTTGACAGTATACCCCTATAGGGTATATGATACAAGTATATGAAAAGAAATAATAAAAAGTTGATTAATCGTTTACGGATTATTGAAGGCCAGGTTCGGGGCCTACAGACTATGATTGCCCAGCAGGCTTATTGTATTGACATTATTACGCAAACCTCAGCCGTTAAACAAGCTTTATCTGGCGTTGAGGATGCTTTAATGGAAAGTCATTTAGATACCTGTGTAGTTGGTCAGGTTAAAAAAGGTAAAGCCGCTAAGGCTAAAGCGGAAATTTTAAAAGTCTACCGTCTAAAACGAACTTTATGACACATAGCACTGTTACGGTGACCGGTATGCACTGCGCTTCCTGTGCCGCAGTAATTGAAAAAACTTTAAAAAATTCACGAGGTGTTCAATCAATCTCGGTTCAGTATGCGACCGAAACCGCTCAGTTAAAGTTTGATGATCAGATAGTTAGTTTATCCGAATTATCAAAACAAATTCAACCGCTCGGCTACTCATTAACAGCAGAATCAAAAGATATAGAATCAGGTGTTACTTCATCAACCACCACCGAAAAACAAACGTATCTTATAACCTTAAAAAAACAACTATTTTCCCTTATTCCACTAGCTGTTATCAGTATTGTTATCATGAGTTGGGAAGTTCTAACTCAACTGACTACTGTACCGGCATTTAGTCCAGTCATACGAGAATTTATTCATCACCTTCTGCCGATTTTTGCCACGTATACGTTATTTGTGGTTGGTCAGCCCTACCTCGTAGGTGTATATCGTTTTATACGTTATAGGAAAGCTAATATGGACAGTCTAATTGGTCTTGGTACCCTGGCGGCATTTATGTATAGCTTTATCATCACTGCTTTTGAAGATACATTACGACCGTTCTTAAACGTTGATCATACCTATTATGATGTAACGATTGTGGTGATTACATTCATCACGTTAGGTAAATACCTTGAGGCCGTCGCAAAATTAAAAACTGGAGCGGCGGTAGAAAAATTATTACACTTACAAGCCAAAACGGCTCTCGTGTTACGATCGGGTAAAGAAGTTGAGGTACCAATTCAATCAGTAATTCACGGTGATCTTGTTGTTATTAAGCCAGGCGGGCGAATTCCGGTTGATGGTATTATCATTTCTGGTTCATCATATGTTGATGAAGCTATGATCACCGGTGAATCAATACCGGTAGAGAAAAAGCAAGACGCAGTTGTAACGGCTGGTACAATTAATACCACTGGTACCTTCACTGTTCGCGCCACCAAGATTGGTGCTGAAACTATGTTGG
>CAZLCH010000041.1:0-4557 GCA_964558025.1 uncultured Gammaproteobacteria bacterium
TGGACAACGTTGGAATCAAACTCTAGCACGCGTTTACGCCAAAAAATATCAATCATTAATTTTTATCTGTGGGCGCTATGAGGGAATTGATGAACGAATTATGGAGTTGGTTGATGAAGAAATTTCGGTCGGTGACTTTGTTATGACTGGCGGTGAAGCCGCCGCGGTGGCGGTGATTGATTCAATCGCGCGCTTATTACCGGGGGTCCTTGGTAACAGTGAGAGCTTAGATATGGAATCACACGCGGTTTCTGGCGTACTTGAATATCCACAATATACCAAACCAGAAGTCATTCAAGTTGGTAAGAAGAAATTAAGCGTTCCAAAAGTATTATTATCAGGTAATCATCAAGCAGTGGCGGCCTGGCGGCACAAGAATTTAAAAATAACTAAATCTACTAAGTCCAGAAAGCGTTGATGGCTTCGTTCAGAGTTTTAACGGTAGTTGTCTTTATAGTTTTCACTTCCTGAGTGGCGGGAGTGATGATTTTTTTAAAACCCATTTTAGTCGCTTCTTTAAGACGATTATGAAGATGAGAAATCGGTCTAATTTCTCCACCTAAGCCAATCTCTCCCAGTAGTAACATATGTCGGTCAAGTGGTTTGTCTAACAGTGAAGAAATAATTGCTCCGGCGACAGCTAAGTCCAAACCAGTATCAGTAATTTTTATACCCCCAACAATATTTAAGATGATATCTTGATTAATGATAGTACATTTTGTGCGTTTATTAATGACTGCCGCTAGAACCTGGAGGCGGTTAAGATCAAAGCCCGAGGTCTTTCTTTGTGGATAACCAAAGATTGTTTTTGTGACCAAAGCCTGGACTTCAATCAAAAAAGGTCTGGTACCTTCAATAATACAACTAGTGGCTGAGCCACTAGCACGACTAACAGTTTCGTCTAAGAAGATAGCTGATGGATTAGTAATTTCTTTAAAGCCAGCTTGGGTCATTTCAAAAACCCCTAGCTCATTGGTTGAACCAAAACGGTTTTTACTGGCACGTAGTAGCTGATAACCGCGGGCGGTTTCCTGTTCAAGGTAGAGAACAGTATCAACCAGGTGTTCCAGTGATTTTGGACCGGCAATTGAGCCGTCTTTGGTAATATGGCCAATAATAATAAAAGCAATATTTCGTCTTTTAGCCACTTCAAGACAACGAACCGCCACGGCTCGAATCTGGTTTAGACTACCTGCTTCCTGGGCGACTGCAGAGGTTTGTACGGTTTGGATTGAGTCAATAATTACCAATTCAGGTGATTGTACTTCGACGGTCGCTAATATTTTTTCAATATCAGTGGCGTTAACAAAATTAAAATTTTTTAGATCACAGTGTAATCGCTCCAGTCGCATTTTTACCTGACCAAGTGATTCCTCACCTGAGCTATAGAGAATTGTATGATGTTTACCTAAAGCATCAGCAATTTGAGCCACTAAGGTTGATTTACCAATGCCCGGCTCTCCGGAAAGTAGGGTTAATGAGCCAGTAACAATACCACCACCAAACACGCGATCAATTTCTTCAATACTGGTGACAAGCCGTTTAAAATTTTCGTTAATTTCAATATCAGCTAAGCGAACAACTTCAGCTGGCTTTACTTTTATCTCGGCCGTAGAGGATTTTTCGTCACTACCAAGCGTTAAGGTCCCCCAGCTACCGCACTCAGTACAGCGGCCTTGCCATTTTGGAAACTGCGCATCACATTTTGTACAGGAGTACATAGTTTTAGTGGTCATAAAAATAAGATGATAGACAGAAAGGGGAATATTCCCCTTCATTGTATGAGCGTAAGAGAGGTTAAGAAAAGAGGTTAGCGCACTTTTATTTTTTTCAATCGGTTGGTAACGCCTTCAGTATAGTACAGATAAGTTCCATCAGCTGATAAGAATGGATGGTTAATGCTTGAGTTGGTATTAGTGGGGATTAACTCACGCTGACCAGTTGAGGTATTGATTCGGTAGAGAAAATCCTGTGTATTTTGGGCCATTGAGGGAAACATACCAGCACCTCGTTCAAGACTGGTTGGGACAGCGCAGTACAGATCACTATTACTAAATGAACATTTATTTGCCCACGTATTGAGATTTAAGGGTCGACGGTTAGCACCAATACTATCGCCCTGAGCCCCTACTATCCAAAGATTTGGCTTATAATCATTGTCAGCTGAGTAAACACTATAGACTAATTCATCGCCATGTGGCGCCCATAAAGGCTGAAAACCTCGACCTTCGGTGATGGTAGATTTGAAGTTTTCACCGTTTTGTCCGATAAAGAAAACTTCTTTACGATTAAAATCAACTCCGTCAACAAAAAAAGCGATTGATTGATTATTTGGTGACCAGGAAGCTATAACTTTATCGCCATTTTCACCCAGAGGTTCTATGGTGCGAGCTTTTGAGCCATCGTCATTAGCAACTACTAACCAACGATTATCAGGATCAAGCCCCATACTCTTAGCGACGATTTTATCGCCTTCCGGTGAGAAAGCAAATCCTTCCCAGTGGGCTGGTAGTGTTACCTGGTTTTCACGACTAAAGTCATAACGAATATTATTACCATCAGGGTATTCCAGAATGGCTTTGGTACCGTTTGGTGACCAGGTAACATTTTTGACGTTAAAGAATTGTTGATTTGACAGAGTAACGAGTTTCCCATCATTATCGATGCTATAAAAACGGTTATCACTTTCGTTATAGAATTGAGGTCGACCACTTTGGTTGAGAGATGAAAATAAAGCATTATCAGCTAATGATGGCAAAATATTAGCGTCCCCATTATTAATTTCAGTTGGATTTCCTGTGTCGCCAGAGGGTTGATTTGGTAGTTGACCACCATCAGGAATAATTGTTCCACCCTGGCCCGTATTAGCCTGGGGTAAGCCATTACCAGTTTGGCCGGTTGGAGTCTCAGGTGAGGTATGAGGCGGGGTAGATTTTTTAAAAAAAGTAATATAAAGAAGATAGCCGATTAAAAGACTGACAACTAAAAAGATAATAACTAAGCTAACTTTTTTATAGTTAATTGCCATAGAGATTGCAGTGTAAAAATGATTGTGATTTATTAGTTTGGTATGGTATAATAAAGGTAATCTACTTAAATTATATACGGCCTGTTTTGTTGTGTCAAAGCAGAAATATTTTCTGGTTTTCTTATGTCATTATTCAAAAGTTCTAATCATAATTATCTTGGTATTGATATTAGCGCTCCCAGTATCAAAATGGTCGAATTGACGAGGAATGGCAACCAGGTTGCCTTAGTGAGTTATGGATTTAGTGAACAGAAACTTGATAGCCCGTTAACTGATATTTCGGTACTTGATGTACCAAAAACAGCGGCTTTAATCCATCAAATTAAAGAAAAATCACATATTAATGCCAGTTTTTGTTTAGCTTCTTTGCCGACTGCTTCGGTCTTCTCTTCTATTATCAATGTTAACCAGACGCCAAATAAAAAAGAACTTGAAGCCGCTGTTAACTGGGAGGCAAAAAAAGTAATTCCTTTAGCCTTATCCGATATTGTTTTAGACTGGCAAAAAATTGATAATGGTCGCACCGATGGTACTACAGTCTTATTAACTGGCGCACCTAAGGCTTTAATCCAAAATTATATTTCTGTTTTTAAAGCGGCGCAACTTAATTTATTAAGTATTGAAACAGAAATATTCCCCTTGATTCGATCACTGCTCGGTAACGATCGTTCGCCAGTGATGATTGTTCAGCTCGGTTCGACTACCACTAATATTTTTATCGTTGATAAGTCAATTCCGATTATTAATCGTAGTATTGGTATTGGTGGTAACAACATTACGAAAGCTATTGCTGATCATATGCATTCAAGTCTCGAGGAAGCTGAACAGTTTAAGTATGATTTAATGCATAGCGAAGCGGCCGAAGCAAAGACCGATACTTTACCCACAATGATTGTTGAAGGTTTAGATCCGATCATTAATGAAATTAAATATATTATTGAAGTTTACAGTAATAAGGAAAATCGCCGTTTAGAAAAAATAATTTTAACTGGTGGCGGTTCAATGTTGCCTGGTTTAACAAATTATTTATCTGATAAGTTTAATATCAATACGATTGTTGGTGATCCATGGTTTAGAATCTCCTATCCTTTTGAATTAAAACCGATTTTAGAAAAAATTGGCCCGCGTTTAGCTGTCGCCATTGGATTAGCAATGCGCGAGTTTGATAAAATGTAGTATGTTGACTGATGTTTCTTCGTCTCAGCCTATGCCCCAAGAAACCGGTAATAAGAAAAAGGGTATTATCGGCTGGTTTAAAAAAATTTTTGTTCGACGTGGTAAAGAAAACACTGTCGAGGTAGTTTTAGATAAGAACAAAGCTGAAAATAATGGCTTAGTTCAGCAGAAAAAATTTTATGAACGATTATTTTCGAGGTCAAATCAAGCTCCTACTATCAAGCCACCCCTACCACCAACCCCGCCTAAGCCGATAACTCCACAACCAGTAGTACCCATAACGCCTAAACCAGAAAACCAGGTTACGGTGCCAACTCCTGCACCGGGAATAAAGATACCTTCACGACTAAAAC
>CAZLCH010000042.1:0-4544 GCA_964558025.1 uncultured Gammaproteobacteria bacterium
GATGACTGTTTAAACTAAAGCCTGTTTAATCTTATCAGCATATACTTCGGCCTGGCCGTCATCATAGGCGCCCTGTTGTCGACGCTCAAGACTATAACCATCACGACGGGGCACAATATGAAAATGGACATACTGAATATGTTCTTCAACCACATAATTCTTATCAATATTATCCATAAATAAACTATAGCCCTTAACTCCCAAGCTCCTTAGAATAGCGCCACCAATAGTTTTTGCTAGCAAAAAAAATTTTGCCGCTAATTCATTTGGCATATCTTCAAGGGCTGTATAAGATTGTTTAGGAATAATAATAACGTGTCCGGGCTCAATTGGCAAAACATCAAGAAAAACCATAAAATCAGCATCCTCCCAAACAATATGGGCGGGAATTTCCTTGGCAACAATTTTATGAAAGACGGTTTTATCCATACAAATAAAATAAAAAAATTATTAAAATTAAAGTTTATTATTTTTTCGAATATATAATACTATTATACCACCAATACCCCAGGATAACAACCAATAATTTAAAGAAATATAGGCCCGCACTAAACCCGGCCATACTATTTCTAATAACAATAATAAAACTGAACTAACAGTCAAAGCAAGGTGTATTTCTCTAATAATAAGATAATGTGGTTTTACAGATTGTGCCATAACTTTTTTATATATTCCATAAGCGTAGTGCCCTGTACATGAATGGAAATATTTTCAATTTCCACTGGTGCGGTCGCGGTAATACCTGGGGCGGAAAGTAAAAATGGATACCGTCCTTTATCAAAACAGTTATTACCTAGGGTGAAAGTTATACTTCTTCGATTTCGTTCCGCATTGCCGATTGGGGTGTAACGAGCCAGAATATATTCAATATCACTGTCAAAATTATTTTCCCCGCTGTAGGAGCGCGGCCAAGGATTAAGACTGTCGGTCGTACTAAAGGCTAAGATGCCATCACTGGCAATAGTAACATCATCACCTCTTAAAATAATAGTTTTAAAAACACGGGATTTATTATCTAAAGATAAAGAAAACTGATGATAGGTTTTGTGAATCTCTAGTGTCTGCTTATCAACACTCATCGTTTGTAAGCGCTCAGGATTAAGAGTTTGTGCTTTTATGTAACTACCATCAGTGACAAGTATGATTGAATTACGATTGGAGTTATTAAAATTGATGGTACCAAGAAAAGATATTTTTGCTTGTGCAGTCACGATAGTGTCAGTTACTACCTGATCGTTAGTTTTAAATTCAAGCCGATATGGGCCCGAAGGTAAGATTGGGGTAACAACCGAAAACGACTGCGGTGAGTTGGGTAAAAAATCTTTTGCTTCATTAAAGAAACTTTGTTCATAAACAACTGAGTTATTTTCAGAATAGAGTATCACGTGCGGTGACTGATAATCGGCGGTAGTTTCACGATGAACAGTAAAAGTTACCTGAATTGGTTCTCCATTGGTATACGTCACCATTGTATAGCCACCACGCAAACCAACGGGAATTGTTCGTGGGGTAGAAAAATTTTTATAATCAATTAATCGAAACTGTGGTTTAAGATCATAATTATATACTGCTATTTTTTCTGGGTAAGGTGGCTTCTGTAAAAAATCAGTAATTGTTTGATAGTTCATTTGTTTTTGCCATAACAATAAACCATTTTCTTGTATAGTGTGAGGATTAGTGGCTAAATTTTCTAAATCTCTACTATAGACAGGTTGACGTTCAAAATTCCAAGCCGCTTTATCACGACAAATACCTAACTCCATAAATGGTGCCGGGTTCTTATAAGTAACCGTCACAGTAGCGGTTGTAAAGGGTCGTGGGGTACGAAAAAAAAAGTATAACGGCTCAGCTATCATACGACGCTGGTCAAAACCGCTACTGCCAGCCAAGCGCTCCTTGGGTGAAAACGGACTAATAAAATAATTATCTTGTAAAAAATTATGCGTATACGTGATTGATCCAAAAGGCACAATTCCCCGATACAATAAAAATAATACCAAGCTCCCTAAACCCAGTAACCACGTTAATCGTATAAGACGAAGATAATTCATATATCTATGATAGCAGGTAGAACGAAAAACTAAAAAATATCCTAAAAAGGTAAAATGTAGTGGCATATATCATTGATTATTTGCCTTATATCTGTTAAGCTAAGCGAGAAAAGTACTTATATGGCGCAAAATATACGAATTATTGACTTCCCAAACTACGTCCAACAGACAATCACTGTGCAAGGTTGGATACAAAACCTGCGTTCCTCAGGCAAAATTGCTTTTTGGCAAATTCGCGATGGCTC
The DNA here is from genome assembly GCA_964558025.1 of uncultured Gammaproteobacteria bacterium. Classification (GTDB taxonomy): domain Bacteria; phylum Patescibacteriota; class Patescibacteriia; order Patescibacteriales; family Patescibacteriaceae; genus Patescibacterium. The sequence continues at coordinate 2,297 of CAZLCH010000042.1, forward strand.
AGGCTTTTGTCAGGCAATCGTATCGGCTGATGAACTTTCGGCCGAACAATGGGCGCTCGCCCAGAGCGCAACTCAGGAAACATCCGTCACTTTAACCGGTGTCGTAACAAAACATCCAAAAAAAGATGAGTATGAATTACAAGTAGTTGAAATAATCATCCATCAAGTTGCCGCTGAGTATCCAATTGCCAACAAAGATCATGGGATTGATTTTTTACTTGATAACCGGCATCTCTGGTTACGCTCAACTAAACAATGGGCGATTCAACGAGTACGCGATACGTTGATTCATGGTATCTATGATTGTTTAGGTCAACATGGTTTTATAAAAATTGACGCTCCGATTATTACCGCTAACGCCGGTGAAAATACTACCGATCTTTTTAAGGTTAATTATTTTGATACCACCACTTATCTTTCGCAAACTGGACAGTTATACCTTGAAGCCGCAATGTTTGCGCACGGACGTGTGTTTGATTTTGGTCCGACGTTTCGCGCCGAAAAATCAAAAACTAGACGTCACTTAACTGAATTCTGGATGATGGATGCGGAAATGGCTTTTAGTGACCTCGAAACTAATCTAACGATGCAAGAAACTTTAATTCGTTTTCTGGTTCAAGCAGTCCTTGAGAAAAATAAACTTGAGCTGGAAATCTTAGAACGAGATATAAAACCACTGGAAAAAATCTCTGAGCCTTTTTATCGCCTGACTCATCGTGAAGCCGTCGAAAAACTACGAACACTTGGTTCTGATATCAGCGAGCGTGATGATCTTGGCGGTGATGATGAAACAATACTAACAAAAGAATATGATCGACCAATTTTTATCACGCACTACCCGGCTGAAGTTAAAGCTTTTTATATGAAACGCGATCAATCTGATCCAACCCGAGTCTTAGGAGCTGATTTACTGGCACCGGAAGGTTATGGCGAAATTATTGGCGGTTCACAGCGTGAGGATGATTATAAAACATTACAACAAAGAATTATAGAATTTGGTTTAAAAGTTGAAGATTATCAGTGGTACCTTGATTTACGAAAATATGGCTCAGTTCCCCACGGTGGTTTTGGACTTGGTCTTGAACGTCTGACAGCTTGGATTTGCGGTAGTCAACATATTCGTGAGACCATTCCGTTTCCAAGAACCATTTATCGGATTACACCGTAATTATAAAAATAGAGTAAGAAAAAGCCGCTATCATAATTGATAACGGCTTTTTGAAAAACTTTTTGATATATTTTATAGGTGATTAAAACCTATAATTTTCCAATCAGAGCCAGCGACTTTTGGACTGGGGTCGATTATATCTGTTAAACCATTGATGTTAAAAAAAACTTTTTTGGCAATTTTTCTAATTAAACAAAAAATCCACTGAAAACCCTCGCTTGGTTCTTCGGTTTTATTACTGTTAACAAAGTAACACCTTAATGGGGCGACATAATTAAAGTTATGATCAGCCTCAGCTAAATCACAAACGAGTTGTAATAGTGCATCAAAATCATAGGTTAATTTATGCATCTCTACTACATTAATAACATCAGTTGTTGATAATTCGAGCTTCGAGACTTGTAATATCGATGGTTGAATTCTCCTGCTACCATCCGGATAGCGACAAATTTTCTCCAAAGAAATTTCTCGAAGTATCTGTACCTGTACACCTTTCATTTGCAAAAGTCTTAGTAAGACTTCAATTTTACGTTTATAAGAATTTACACGTATTATGTAGTATGGATCTGCTTTTGTTAAAAATAAATTCTCCCTCATTAAAATTCCTTTCTCTGATTTTAATTTTGATAAAATGAACGATTAATTTTTTATACTATACCAGCTTATAAAATTTTGTCAACTAAAAAAATCTCTAGACAGAGATTAGATATTTTTCATCTTAAAGTATAACTACCGAACAATGCGAATCGTCTTATCAGCGGAAAACTTACCTAACATAATAGAAATATTATTTTTACTCACACCAAAAGTTTCGGCTAAAAAATCAAGTAGAGCGTCATTACCTTTACCCTGCTCTGGTACGGCTTGTAAATCAATTTTAACCACCCCATCAGTTAAGACTGACTTAACTCTAGTCGCGCGCGCACCAGTATGAACTTTTACTTTTAAAACTACTTCTCCTGTAGTAGCTAGTGTCTGTATATATGACTCAATCATAATATGCATGTCGGAATGCCGAGAATTGAACTCGGTCTACACGCACCCAAAGCGTGTGTACTACAGGTATACTAAACACCGCAA
>CAZLCH010000043.1:0-4500 GCA_964558025.1 uncultured Gammaproteobacteria bacterium
GCCGTAAACTATTACCATACTCATAATAATTATACTGACTAAAGCTGGCTGACAATTCTTTTAACATTGCCTGCGCACGAACTTCAGTCGGTGCACTGGCCACCAGGCGAATCGTAACCTCTAAACCGGCTTTAGCATTTTTTTCTTCAATCCCTTTCAAAGCTTCTTCTTCTTTGGCGGTTAATTGTTTTTTTGGTTTTTCAACACCTGGTTTATCTGGCGCTTGAACTGATTTACCGACTTCACTAGCGATTTTCATAGCTTCACGCGCCAGACTTGAACTGAGTGCTTCCCGCAGTGAGCCGGTTTCATGAGCTTTATGAACTACTGCTCGTGCCCGTCCATGCCAATGTGCTGGAGCGCTACGAACAACATACTGTAATGCTAATCCTTCATGCTCACCAACTTTTGACATGGCGTTAATAACTGAGTTAAGCGGATCTGTATCATCTTTCTGATAGGTTTTTAAAGGTAGAATCGTATCACCGGTTAAACGGCCCAAAGCGGTAACAATTACACCATTAGCGGTAAACATATTGTAGTCACTCACTTCCTCAACAACTGCTTCAGGATAAATCGCATTAATCTGATGTTCAAGATAAGCTTGCTGGTCGCGCGGTGCCGTAATATAAAAAGCAATCACTTTGTGATGAGCCACAATCTCAAAAGCAAAATGGTCAGTCCGACCGGAAAACCAGTTGCCTATTCCATGTTGTGCTTTAAGACCGCCGATAGCGGTAAATAAACCTTCACTCTTAGCAATCTCTTCTCGTAATTGCTGAACGGTCATGGCCTGCTGATTATCTTCAGGTCGCTCTTTTGGCAACTTCACTAAGTACACCACCTGATCAGAAATTGCCTGACTCCTGAGCTTGCGACGTAACCACCAGACGGCTGTAATAATAAGCAACAAAAAAACCCCAAGGGCAATGTATAGAGGGGTAATAATTGACTGCGTAGCCGCCGGCAACGTTGTGTCCACGGAAATCACTGCTTCTTGTTGAAGTGGCTCTTGTCCAAAGTCCATAGGTTTAGCGACGTTGATTAAGTTTTAACAATCGATCGGCTTTAATTTTAGCTTCTTGCTCGAGAAAGTAGGTATTAACACCCGGAATCAGTTTTAGCCAATTTCTAATCACATCCACTACTTTTTTGAACTGGACTGAGACAGCTGACAACAGAGTATTAATTTGTCTGGCCGCCTCTTCACCGCCCAAACGAAATTTTTCTTTGTCCGCCGGCGCCAGCTTAAAATACATATCGCCCAAATCCTCTTCGAGAATCCGTTCAATATCGGCAATGCGTTGTGGATCAACCGTTGGAGTGGCGGGTACGGAGTTAGAATCAGCGGTTGGAGTTGGTGCCGTAGCCGGAGTCGCTTCGGTGGTAGGTGTAGCCACTTCAGTTGAGCGTATGGAAATTTGCTCAACTGATTTTTGTTCTGAAGCCGGGGTGATAATTTCCGCTGGATTAATTTTTATTTGTTCAGCCATAGACAAACAAGTATGACTAAGGTCATACGTTAGAGTATGACCTTAGTATAACAAAAAAAGGGCTTATAAGCTATAAATAGCAAGCTATGTACCTTTCTTAAAATAATCAATATACTGATTTTTTGCCCGTTCTTGAACTTCTTCAAGAGAACTGATATTTTTTTCTGATGGGTCGGCAATAGTATTCAGAACTGCCTGCCATGCTTCATGACCGCTGACTGTACGAGGACTAGGTACTAATTCTTGATCTAATTCCTGTTCACTAAACAAACCCAACTTCAACTCCACTCCCTTTTCCCATTCAAAATTATTCACCAAGCTCCATAACAACATACCTTTTAAAGGCACCCCAGCTTTTTTGGCTTCAAGTGCATAGCGGACAGTTTCCAAAAGCCAGTATGGGCGTCTAATATCCTGATTATCAACAAAACCAAATTCAGTAATAAATATTTCCTTCTGCGGATAGAGTTGATTCATACTCTTGAGATGTTCATAAATACCAGGAGGATAAATATTACCAAAACCGGGATGATCACCGTACTCTCTGCCTTTTTCAGCTTTAATTGGACCCATTGGTTTATATAATGGATTGGCTAGAGCACTACAATAATATTGTAGCGCCAAAAAATCAGACATAGTTCCATCACGCTCAAACTTTTTAGTAATTCTTTCATTTAATTGTTTTTGCGCAAAATTACCAAGTAGCCCATCAAAGTGTGTCCAGTTATGAGCTAAGCCAACTTGTGGTTGTTGATCAGCTTGAGAAAATTTCTTAATGCCAAACTCCTTCAAAGATTCATAGGTAATATCATGGGCCTTAACTAATTCATTGATCACTTGCTTAAACTTCGGGATATTAAATTTCTTAAAAGGTGGAAAAATACCAGCCATGTAGCCATTCAATGTTAAAGTAGTTGGCTCGTTGATGGAAATAAAGTATTTAACCAACCCATCCGCTAAAAATTTGTCTTGATCTTGTTTACTAAAATCTTCTAAAGCATTACGAACTTTTTTGTCATCGCCTAAAAATTTAACAATATTTTCCACATAGCCACGAAAATGTTGAGCGGCTTCTGGATGCTCCCAACCACCATCTTTAATCTTTCCCTTTTCATCACGAGTGACTAGATATAATGGCATAGGCCAATGATAGATTGTTAGCATCGGTTCCATACCTCGAGCTTTTACCAAAGCTAAAGCTTTAACATAAGTACTCATGAGCTTTTCGTTAAAATCATTAGGATCTTCGGGATTAGGACAGAGCCGAGCAAAATCAAGCGAAAAACGAAACATATTTTCACCTAATGCTTTTGACCGATCAAAGTACGAATCCATCTTAGTATGGAAGTTTGGCAAGTCTTTAATTTGCTCAGGAGTATGAATAATATGTCCTTTGTTTTGTTGAGCATTCACCACCAAGAGTTCCCACTCAGAAAAAATTTGTGGTTGACCTTGACTATCAACCATCAAAGGTTCGGCCTGAAAATCAGAAGTCGCCGAACCAACATATTCTAAAACTTTCCCATCGCTAGGTTTGAATTCTTTAATCACACTGGCGACATCACCTGGATCTTTAGTCCAATCAGGTAAATCAACCGATGATTCATTATTTTTTTCAACTGTGGGTATTTTTTCGCCTGATATCATAGAGTATTAATTTTTAGCGATAATCCGAATTCCCTCTTCCCCATCTTCAAGTACATAACCAAGTTTCTCAATCTTGTCCCTTATAGCATCAGCACTGACCCAGTCTCGTTCACGACGAGCGGCTTCACGCTCAACCACTAACTGTCTCACCTCAGCTGGCACATCGGTTTCTTTAGTAGTCGTCTCAATACGGAATAAATCAAGCGCCAACACTATATCAAAATTTTTCACGGTCGCGCGCTTAACTGCCGACGCTATATCTGACTTTAACAATGATTGTAATAACGCGACGGCCTGAGGAAAATTCAAGTCATCATTAATCGCCTCTTTAAATTGCTCGCAATATTGATTATCTGGTTCACCATCGACTTCACCTAAACTAGCCACGGCTCGGCGAAGATTGGTCAAAGCCGCTTGCGCCTGGGTTAATGTTTCTGGTTTATAGGTCATGAGTTTGCGATAATGCGTTAAAAGGCAAGCATAACGAAAAGCCAAGGGTTCAATGTTTTGATTTGTAGTGGCGTTGGCAAGCGTAATAATATTATCAAGACTTTTTGACATTTTCTCTTCGGCCAAATTAAGAAAAGCGCCATGAAGCCAAAAATTAAAAAATGGTTGACCGGTGGCGGCTTCAGATTGCGCGATTTCGTTAGTATGGTGAACATTAATATGATCAATACCGCCACAATGAATATCAAGGTGATCTTTAAGAAAATGAAGGCTCATGGCCGAACACTCAATATGCCAACCCGGAAAACCAATGCCCCAGGGTGACTCCCATTCCATCTGTCGCTTTTGATTTGTTGGTGAAAACTTCCATAAAGCAAAATCAGTTGGACTATGTTTTTCGGGATTTTTTTCCACACGCGCACCTTCTTTTAATTCCTCAAGTTTTAAATGACTTAACTTGGCATAATCACGAAATTTACTGGTTTCAAAATAAATGCCATCCGAGGTGCGATAGGTATAACCTTTAGCCTCCAATGTTTGTATGAGTTTAATTTGGTCAGTAATATAATCAGTCGCTTTACACCAAATATCCGGTGGCAGGATATTGAGCGCGGTTAAGTCAGATTGAAAATGTTTGAGATAAAAATCAGCAATCTCATACGCGCTTTTGCCTTCGCGCTGTGAGCCCTCTTCCATCCGATCTGCGCCCATATCACCATCCCCGACCAAGTGACCAACATCGGTAATATTCATGACATGCTTAACTGCGTAGTTGTTATAAAGTAAGGTGCGTTTAAGCATATCCTCAAAAATATAGGTGCGCAGATTACCAATATGGGCATAGTGATAAACCGTCGGACCACAGGTATAAAGCCCGACCGGAGAACCAATCGGTTTAAATTCTTCTTTA
>CAZLCH010000044.1:0-4452 GCA_964558025.1 uncultured Gammaproteobacteria bacterium
TTGTCATCTGGTATCAAACAGCTCTTGGTTTTCATTCTCGAAATCAGGAGACGGTGGTAGTAAATATCACTGCCGGTGAAAAAACAGCCGCTATTATTGATGATTTAGAGGATAAAAAACTCATTCGCTCAAAGTTAGCTTTTAAATTATATCTGTATAAACACCGAACATTAAAATTACAGGCCGGGGAATATATGATTACACCAAACACTCCGACCAGAGAATTAATAGAAATGATTTCGCTGGGTAAGATATCTTCGCGCGAAATAAAGATTCTCTTTCGCGAAGGTTTAACGGCCAAAGAAATGCAAGCGGAATTAACGAAACAGGGCTACTTAACTGATAATAGTTTTTTTAAACTTGCCCAGACCCCGATTAAAAATCTCCCCACAACTTTACAGACTTTTTCTTTTTTGAAAAATTTACCCCCAACAACTAACTTAGAGGGTTATCTTTTCCCTGATACCTATCGAGTATATAAAGACTTTACTGCCGAAGATTTAATCATGAAAATGTTAAGAAATTTTGAAGCCAAAGCCATGCCGGAAATATCTAATAACGACCATTTGTTATCGGAAATTGTTACGATGGCATCACTGTTAGAAAAAGAAGTTAGAACTGAAGAAGATATGAAAATTGTGGCCGGTATTTTCTGGGATCGAATCAAGATTGGTCAGGCACTACAATCATGCGCCAGCCTCGCCTATATTTTAGGGGTTAATAAAGTTCAGTATACCTATGAAGATACGCAGATTAATTCTCCTTATAATACCTATCGCCATCCTGGCTTAACTCCAGGACCGATTAGTAATCCGGGTTTGCGATCGCTCAGAGCCGCAGTCCATCCAACCAAAACTCCTTATAATTATTTTCTGAGTCGACCTGACACTGGCGAAACGGTTTTTAGTACAACTCTCGAAGAGCATAATGCGGCTAAGCAGAAATATTTGCCCTAAATATATCTATATAACAACGTAACTTGACAATTAACCACTGTTGTCCTATATATTAAATATTAAACTTTTGGTATATTAGATTATTCAAGCCAAGTAAAAAAAATAAAACGAGGTTGTTTAAAATTCTTTAAATCCAAAATTAGTTCTTGGTGAAAATTGCTATTATACAAAGCAAAAATTATACATCGAAATTATACAAGGATCTTACAAGATCAAAAATAATATAATCCCTATAATTTTTGTTTGAAAAAAGTTTATATATCTAAAACTCTACCGTAGTCTATAGTATGGTAGAGTTTTTTATTTTATTTGACAACTTATTAATTCTATGGTAATACGTGATTAATATATGAACCTTAAAAACTCTATTGCTAAAGGAGGTATCTTAAGATAGAGTCAAAAACCCAATTCAAATAAGGAAAGGAGAAAAAACGCCACTTATCTCTAATACTGATATATTTATTAGAATTATTTTAATATTTTCTAATATCCCGTATTGTATTAGCGGACATGCGTATTTTCTAATTTAAAACAAAAAACAAATCATGAAAAAACGAAGAATGTTATTTTTTGTTGTAACATTGTTTTTTTTCATCATCAATGTACAACAAACTTTCAGCCAATATGGGCTGAATATGCTGAAGGGCTTCAGCATGTCGGTGCCAAGCAGTCTTTCAATCTACGCTGACTGGCCTGAGCACCCGTCGTATAGAATCAGAGCAAAAATTCTCATCCGCGATAATATGGAGGAGGGAACGCCAAAAATGAGAAGTGATCTCTCTAAGTTTTTACCTTTGCGATTTGATGATTCAGCTGCCTTTGGTATCCGTCGTCCATGGCAATGGAAACACAAAGATGATTTTAATGAGAATGAAGAGATTGATAGAACTGTCATTATGAAAAAGGGGATCGTTGAATTGGCGCAAATAGAAGTCAGGAATGACCTCTCTGATAATCCATCTTATCGGGAAGCTGGGTATGGACTTATTAAAGATAATGGATGGATTACCGATCAGTATGGAGACGAAAGAGGGGTGCGATTTGAATATAACGAAGGTGTAACACCTTCAGAAGTATATATTATTATTACGACTCCTAAAGGCTTATCGGTCATGTCGGCTGAACTACAGCCAATTGCCCTACTTGGTATAACCACGTATGACTTTACGACTCGACGCGAAAATTTTTATCTTGATGGCGGTGTTGAAATAATGCCCGGTGTGTGGGGTATGGCAGGTGGTGATTGTGCGTATTGGGGTAATGCCTCGGCTGGTGATAATTTTGTTGATTTAAGTGATGCGAGTAGAGTTAAGAGAGAAATGGGTAGTCAGTCTGGGTATTTTTCAGCTGACTTGAATTACGATACTCAGGTCGACATACTCGATCTTTATATTGTTTATAAACACTACGGTGACAGCTCAAGAGTACCGCGAATTTATGATGGTACTGATGGTAGCGAATTGTTAATAGTTGATAATATAAGTTCAACTTACACACTTACTGCCGGAGGTTTTGTTTCTCAGGATACGACATTAACGTTTGATGTATTTATTAAAAGAACTAGTAACGAATTTTTATTGAAAGGAGCTCAACTCGTTTTAAACGTTGACCCTAACCTAGGTATGAGATCGGCGAGTTACTCTAATCTAGCTATTACAGACCATGTCTTTTTTCAGACACCGTCTAATCAGATAAGATTAACAACGTTAACGAATGTAGGAAATAATATTCCGGTCACGGACTCTATCCCAGGTTTAAGATTAGCTACGATCACCGTCGTTTGTACTACTGGTGTGACTGGAAATAACCCTTTGCCAGTAACTTGGAAAAATTATCCAATAACGGAATTTGTCACTAAAATAGCCGCGTTGGTTGATAATCAGGTTCTGGAAGTAACAACGCCAGAAACACACTTTATTGATATGGCTACATCTGTATCAAGCAGTATAAATCAACCAGCCAGTTATTCTTTGGAGCAAAACTACCCCAACCCCTTTAACCCAACAACCACCATTACATACTCAATTCTCAAACAGGAAGTTGTTGGTTTAAAGATATTTGATATCATTGGTAGGGAAGTATGGAACCAGAGTTACGGTAGTCAGGTACCCGGAACCTATGAAATAATTTTTAACGCTTCAAATCTCACGAGCGGAACCTATTTTTACAAACTGGAAGCCGGGGATTTCGTTGCAACGAAGAAAATGATGTTAGTTAAATAAATAAGATAGAATGTACGAAAGCTCGATTATTACTAATCGAGCTTTTATAATTGTTGACAGTTTTTTAATATATGCTATAGTATATTTGTCCTAGACAGCAGGCAAACACCTAAGACCTGCCGAGACATATATAACTGTTATAGAAACAGTTTTTCGTGTCCTGGGACCTTAAAGGTCGCAGTTTTTTATTATATTACAGCATTATATATACTCTATATATGCCTAAATCAAAACAGCAAAAACAGGTAATTTCTCGCGATATTACCGAACGTTTACAAAAAGCTAAAGCTGTTGTTTTCACGAGCTTTACCAACTTAGGCGTTAAGGAAAATGAAGCCTTGCGTAACAGTCTGGTGGAAAAAGACAGTGAATATTACGCGGCGAAAAAGACGTTGTTAAAACGAGCCTTGTCTGATATGAAAGTTGAAGGCGTTGAAACGGCTGAACTAACCGGTCAAGTAGCTGTCACCTTTGGCTATGGCGATGAAGTAGCCGCGGCAAAAGTGATTGCTGACTTTCAAAAGAATAACGAAGGCAAGATTGAATTCCTTGGCGGTATTCTTGAGAATCGCTATATTGACGCGCGCGCTGTAGCGGCGTTGGCTACGATGCCTTCAAAGCAGGAATTATATGCCAAGGTTGTTGGTTCTATCAACGCTCCAGTTTCCGGTTTTGTTAATGTCTTAGCTGGTAATCTTCGTTCTTTAGTTCGAGTTTTATCCGCTATCGAGGCAACAAAATAAAAGCAATGATTTTTATTTTAGCTTTACAAACTTTATAAATTTTTAATTTTACTCGTATGTCAGAAGAAGTAAAAAATGACGCCGCTGAAGAAGTGGTTGTCCCAGAAAAATTCAAATCTTTGGTTTCAGAGATTGAAAAGATGTCAGTTTTGGATTTAGCTGAATTAGTTAAAATCCTGGAAAAGAAATTTGGTGTTTCTGCCGCCGCTCCGGCGATGATGATGGCTGGTCCAGCCGCCGCTACTGAAGCCGCTCCAGAAAAAGACAGCTTTGACGTTGAGTTGACTGATGCCGGTGCAAACAAAATTGCCGTTATTAAGGCTTTACGCGAAGTTGCGCCTGAGCTTGGTTTAAAGGAAGCCAAGGACGTCGCTGATGGCGCGCCAAAAGTTGTTAAGGAAGCCGTCAAGAAAGAAGACGCCGAAAAGATGAAAGCCAAACTTGAAGAAGCTGGTGGAAAAGTAACTTTGAAGTAAGCTGTATTCTTTCTTATAATAAAAGACTCCCGATATCGGGAGTCTTTTATATATG
>CAZLCH010000045.1:0-4442 GCA_964558025.1 uncultured Gammaproteobacteria bacterium
GCGGTCGCAATAGTAATACCACGAGCTTTTTCTTCTGGAGCGGCGTCGATCTGATCAACACCTTTATCAGAAGCGGCCAAACCTTTGCTACTTAATACTTTAAGCAACGCGGCGGTTAAGGTTGTTTTTCCATGGTCAACGTGGCCGATTGTACCGACGTTAACGTGGGGTTTTGTACGCTCAAATTTTCCTGCCATAAATTTTAATTATTAAAATTATTTAAAAAAAGGATTTATATAGTAAATTCTGCTTCTCGGCGGCGCGATTCAGGGATTTTCCAAATATTCTTTGGATCTGGACTACTGGTATTATTTGGATTCATTGGCTTTGGCGGTGTCCAAGGTTTTGGTTCTGGATCAGTACCTACTTCCTCAGATCCCTCAAATTCCTGGGAAAAGTTAGCAAAATCTAAATTTTCTCGCTGATCACTTTTCCAAACAGCAATATCGCGGTTTATTTTATCAATAAGCTCATCTTCTGTCAAGCCTTTGACGCTACCACCATCTTTAACCATCTGCTCATAATCACGAAGATTACTGATAACATAACAGTTATCAGGTTGTTCTTGGTCAAAAACAATCAGCTTATCCCCGGTTTTATTGATCAAGTGTATGAGACGTTGGAGGCGATCTGACATACGAGTGGCTTAATCATAAAGTAGCAAGGGTTTGCTTATTGTAGCTAAATATAAGGGGCTCGTCAATGACTTAGCTGTGAATATCTGCTTTTAACGCTTATCTTTGGTGCTTTTGCCGATAATAGCTTCAGCCGCATGGCGCGGTACTTCGCTATAATGGAGAAATTCCATGCTGTAATTGGCTCGTCCTTGGCTCATTGACCGCAACTGGGTCGCATAACCAAACATTTCCGCTAATGGTACTTTCGCGTCAATTACCTTTAATTTACCCCGATCAGTCATCTGGTCAATCTGGCCTCGTTTTGAGTTTAAGTCACCAATCACATTACCCATATATTCTTCTGGGGTCGTTACTTCAACTTTCATGATTGGTTCAAGCAGTACTGGGTTGGCTTTGCGACAAGCTTCTTTAAAAGCTAAAATACCGGCCATTTTAAAAGCCGCTTCAGACGAGTCAACTTCATGATAAGAACCTTCAAAAACAGTTGCTTTAATATCGACCATCGGGTAACCAGCCACCACGCCTTTATCAAGCGCTTCACGAAAACCTTTTTCAATCGCCGGAATATATTCACGTGGAATATTTCCACCCTTCACTTCATCAACAAACTCTGAACCTTTACCGGCTTCCTGGGGTTCAATGCGTAACCAACAATGACCATACTGACCACGTCCACCTGACTGCTTAATGTACTTACCTTCTGCTTCAGCATTTTGACGAATTGTTTCACGGTAAGAAACCTGAGGTTGACCAATATTAGCTTCAACATTAAATTCACGCTTCATACGATCAACAATAATATCAAGGTGAAGTTCACCCATACCAGAAATTAATGTCTGATTAGTTTCTTCGTTTGACTCAACGCGGAAGGTTGGATCTTCTTCAGCTAAACGGCCAAGCGCAATGCCCATCTTTTCTTGGTCAGCTTTAGTTTTCGGTTCAACCGCAATTTTAATCACCGGCTCAGGGAAAATAATCGTTTCTAAACGAACCGGATGATCAACTGAACATAATGTATTACCAGTATACGTATCTTTTAAACCAATAACCGCCGCAATATCGCCAGAATAAATCGCATCAATTTCTTCACGATGGTTGGCGTGCATACGCACTAACCGACCAATGCGCTCTTTTTTTCCAGTAGTTGAATTTAAAACATAGGAACCTGATTGCAAAACACCACTATACACACGAACAAAGCATAGTTTTCCGACAAACGGATCAGTCGCAATCTTAAAAGCCAAAGCGGCAAAATTACCTTCATCACTTACCGGCACTGGAACTTTTTTGGTTTCATCATCCGGGTCCATACCTTCAAGGGCTGGTACATCAAGCGGTGAAGGTAAATAATCATTAACCGCATCAAGCACAAGCTGGACACCAATATTTTTTAAAGCCGTACCGCACAACACCGGATAAATTTCATTTTTAATCACGGCCGCGCGCAAAGCTTGCTTTAATTCTTCCACAGTAATTTCCGCTCCGCCAAGATATTTCTCCGTTAATGACTCATCTGATTCAACAATCCGTTCAATCATCTCATGACGATACTGGTCAACTTTTTCTTTCATATCAGCCGGAATTTCAATTTCAATAATCTGTTCACCGTTCTGACCTTTGAACTCAAAAGCTTTTTGGGTAATCAAATCAATCACGCCGCGCATATGTTCTTCCGCGCCGATCGGCAACTGAATTGGCACCGCCCGTGAATTAAGACGATCACGAATAGAATTTAAACTCATGTAAAAATCACCGCCCATTTTATCCATTTTATTAACAAAACACAGACGAGGCACATGGTATTTATCAGCCTGACGCCACACAGTTTCTGATTGTGGTTCAACGCCGGCGGCACCGTCAAAGACAGCCACTGCGCCATCTAAAACACGTAATGAACGTTCCACTTCAACCGTAAAGTCAACGTGGCCAGGGGTATCAATAATGTTAATACGATTATCATGCCAAAAGCAGGTAGTCGCCGCTGAGGTGATTGTAATACCGCGTTCTTTTTCCTGTTCCATCCAATCCATTTCCGCCGCGCCTTCATGAACTTCACCAATTTTATGTTTTTTGCCGGTATAAAAAAGCACGCGTTCCGTAAACGTGGTTTTGCCGGCATCAATATGCGCCATGATACCGATATTTCTAGTATTTTGTAGTGAGTATTCTCGAGCCATAGAAGTGGGTTGAAAGTTATAAGGTTAAAAAGTAGAAAAGTTATAAAGTTTATAAAGCAAGGTTAATGATTTACTTTATGAACTTTATAACTTTATAAACTTGTGACTGTAAAACTAGCGCGCAAAATGAGCAAACGCTTTGTTTGCTTCGGCCATACGCTGAACTTCGAGCTTTTTCTTAATCGAAGCGCTTTCACCTTTGGCGGTATCTAAAATTTCAGTGGCCAATTTTTCTGACATTGGTTTACCTTTGCGCGCTCGTGCCGCCTCAATCATCCAACGGCAAGCTAACATAAAACGACGATCACCGCGCACCTGGTACGGAATCTGGTAGTTAGCGCCACCAACGCGACGACCTCGTACTTCAAGCATTGGTGTAACCATTTTCAAAGCTTTGTTAAACACATGGCGAGGATCTTGCTTACTTTTTTCTTTAATAATATCAAAAGATTCGTAGACAACTTTCTGCGCCACGGCTTTTTTCCCGCGCGTCATAATATAATTAATGAATTTCGCTACTTCTAAATCGTTGTAGCGAACATCGGGCTGAATTTTTCTTTTTGGAGCTGGTTTTCCACGCATAAACAAAGTAAATTATAACTGGTAATTACTTTTTAGGCTTCTTATTGCCATAACGGCTACGGCTCTGACGACGAGCTTCGACCCCCTGGGCATCATACACACCGCGAATAATTTTATAGCGTACACCTGGCAAGTCTTTTGTACGGCCGCCTTTGATTAAGACGATGGAGTGTTCCTGGAGATTATGACCAATCCCGGGAATATAAGCTGTTACTTCCATACCATTAGACAAACGAACACGGGCAATCTTACGCAAGGCCGAGTTAGGCTTCTTTGGCGTGGTCGTAGTTACTTTTAAACAAACCCCGCGTTTAAAAGGCGAACCGTTAACCGTAATTTTCTTACGACGATGGAGGGTATCAAGAGTTAATTTTAAAGCCGGAGACTTACTCTTAACCTTAATACTATGGCGTCCTTTCTTAATTAATTGATTCATTGTTGGCATAAGCCGATAAATTTCCGTAAAATAAATCCCGATCAATCGGGATGATATTAAATAATATAACAGAAGCTAAAAATGAAGTCAAGGAATATTGGCTAATATTGTTGCTATCATTGGTTCTCTAATACTATAAATCCTATGCTTTTAATAATACTATAGTTTAATGGCTAAAAATAGCTAAAATATTTGATAAAAACCCTATACTATTGACAAATATTTAATAGTATGATATAATATATTTATAGTAAGATCATTGAAAATATAGCGATTATGGTTAAAAAAGTGCCTTTATTTATTAGTTTTAAATAAAGCTCCAGCAAAAGGTAGTTTTTTAACCATAATTTAAACTTAATTGAAAATCACAGGACCCTGAAGGAGGGGTCAAAAATGAAAACAATCATCATTGTTATTCTTATTTCGCTTTCTACCATTATTTTAACAGAGTCAGTTCAAGCTCAAAACAAGGCAAAAAATTTAAAGGTCTTAGATATTATGTCAGAAGATCAATTAAACAGCCTGGCTGATTCAGCCGGAACAATAAAGATTTCTGATCTTTGTGTAAAGATAATGGAGTATTCTCCGAACACGTATTATATCAATATA
>CAZLCH010000046.1:0-4385 GCA_964558025.1 uncultured Gammaproteobacteria bacterium
GCCAATCGCCCGTGAGTTTTTACAGTGGTATTTTGGAGAGCATAAAAAGAAATAGGCTTATTTATCTTACATGAGTAATAAGACTACGCATCGTCTTTTAGCACTCTTGACACTTGAGTGCTAATTTTGATAAAATTACCATATTAACGTATGGATGAAAGAAAAAGGCTAATATTAAATATAATAATACAAGAGCATATTGCTTCAGGCCAACCAGTGCCTTCAAGTATTATCGTTGAAAAATATAAACTTGATTGTAGTCCGGCAACGGTTAGACATGAAATGGCTGAACTCGAAGATGAGGGTTGGATTATACAGCCCTACACTTCAGCCGGGCGTGTTCCGACTGAAAAAGCATATAATTTCTACTTAACAACTCTAAAGGAGAAGGCCCTTTCAAAGAAAGAAAGCGAACTTTTAAATGATATTTTGCTTGATGAAACCGCGGCTAAACAAACGGCGAAAAAATTAGCATATCTCTCAAACTTAGCCGTTATTTGGGCTTTTCATAAAAACCATGTCTATTATACTGGTGTCTCAAACTTACTACAACAGCCTGAATTTAACCAAACAGATATGGTCTATGATATTTCCGCCATTATTGACCGCGTTGACGAAATCGTGAGTGATATCTTTGAAACGGTTGATTTTACGCCACGAATTATGATTGGACAAAAAAGTCCTTTTGGCGCTTTTTCTGGAACAATTATAACGCGCTATCATGGTAAAAATAGCACCGGTTTGATTGGTTTAATTGGTCCCATGCGCATGGATTACGCTCATAATCTGGCGCGACTTAATTTTTTACTTGAGCGCATTAATCAAAAAAATTAATTGTAAAATTTTATGGAAGAAACAACAGTATCAACTCAAAATGAAGACAACACCCCATTACCTGGTAGTGAATCTTCTGAATTGGAAAAACTACAAAAAGAATATGAGGCAGTCGATCATAAATATAAATTAGCTTTGGCTGATTACCAGAATTTACTGAAACAAGGGGTTAAAGATCGACGTGATGCGATTCTCTATGCTAACGAAGCACTCATTCTCGAATTATTGCCGGTCTATGATAATTTGAAACTGTCGTTTAAACATTCGGGTGAGGATAATCAAGCATGGCTTACTGGCTTACAGCATGTGATACAACAGTTTAAAAAAGTTTTAGAAGAAGCCGGAGTAGTTGAAATAAAAACTGAGAATCAGTTCTTTGATCCCACCTCTATGGAAGCAGTTGAAACAAGAACCACTAATGACAAAAAACTGGATGGATTAGTGGCAGAAGAATTAAAAGGTGGTTATAGCCTTAATGAAAAAGTTATTATACCAGCTCGAGTGGCAGTTTATGCACTCGCGACTTAATTATTAAATAATATCTCTATGACATCACTCATCAAATGGACACCATTTTTTGACTCCGAAGATATGGATAAAGCTTTTGGTAGTTTTATGCCAGCGCTTCGTAATCAGCAGGCCTTTATGCCGGCGATTGATATGTATGAAGATGCTCAGAATGTTATTGTTGAAACTGAGTTAGCCGGTATTGACCCCAATAAAGTCGATATTTCGATTGAAAATAATGTTTTATCTTTAAAAGGTGAAGGTGAAAAACAGAGTGAAATTGATGAAAAAAATTATTACCGTAAAGAAATTCGTCGTGGTAGTTTTTATCGAACCATCGCCTTACCAGCCCATGTTCAAGGCAGTGAAGCTAAAGCCGTAGCGGAAAGTGGGGTTTTAAAAATTATTATTCCGAAAACGCCAGAAGCAAAACCCAATAAGATTAAAATTGAAACTAAAAATTAATTTATCAATTATTATTACTATACTATATGCCAAAAATTCTAGGAATTGATTTAGGTACCACTAACAGCGCCATGGCCATCATGGAAGGTGGTCAGCCTAAAATCATTGAAAATATTGAAGGCAATCGTACCACCCCGTCGATTGTCGCCATTTCTAAAAATAATGAGCGCCTAGTTGGTTTAACCGCTAAGCGTCAGGCCGTCACAAACCCGGAAAATACTGTTTTTGCGGTTAAGCGTTTGATTGGTCGCCGTTTTGAAGATGAAGAAGTACAGCGTGACCTAAAAACCATGCCCTATAAGATTATTCAATCTGGCGAAGGTGTAAAGGTAAAGTTACAAGATAAAGAATATTCACCTCAAGAAATCTCCGCGATGATTCTTTCCAAACTAAAAGCTGATGCCGAAGCAAAATTAGGTGAAAAAATTACTGAAGCGATTATTACCGTGCCAGCCTACTTTGATGACTCACAACGACAAGCAACCAAAGATGCCGGTAAAATTGCCGGACTTGAAGTTAAACGTATTATTAATGAACCAACGGCCGCGGCTCTCGCTTATGGCTTTGATAAAAAGAAAGGTCAAAAAATCGCTGTCTATGATTTGGGTGGTGGTACCTTTGATGTTTCCGTACTAGAAATTTCCGAAGATACGGTTGAGGTCAAAGCAACTAATGGTGATACTCATCTAGGCGGTGAAGATTTTGATCAGCGTTTGATTACCTGGATTATTGATGAATTTAAAAAGGATCAAGCGATTGATCTTTCGAAAGATACGCTGGCGCTTCAGCGTATCAAAGAAGCGGCCGAAAAAGCTAAAATTGAACTGTCGACCACGGCTGAAACCGAAATCAACCAACCTTTTATTACCACTGACGCTAGTGGTCCAAAGCACCTTGTCATGAAAATTACTCGTGCTCAACTTGAATCACTGGTGGCTGATTTAGTTACAAAAACAATTGAACCATGTAAAAAAGCTTTAGCTGATGCTGGTATGACTGTAGCTGATATTCAGGAAGTGGTTATGGTTGGCGGTATGACGCGTATGCCGTTAGTTCAAGCTAAAGTCAAAGAATTTTTTGGCAAAGAGCCAAACTTAACGGTTAATCCGGATGAAGTGGTAGCGCTTGGTGCCGCGGTTCAAGCCGGTGTTATGCAAGGCGATATTCGCGATGTTTTACTACTTGATGTAACGCCGTTATCACTTGGTATTGAAACCATGGGTGGTGTTGCCACGCCATTGATTGAACGTAATACCACTATCCCAACTTCAAAATCGCAAATTTTTTCCACCGCGGCTGATAACCAAAACAGCGTAGAGATTCATGTTGTTCAAGGTGATCGCCCTATGGCCAGCGATAACAAGAGTCTTGGACGTTTTATCCTTGACGGTATTCCTTCAGCCCCACGCGGCGTCCCGCAGATTGAAGTCAGCTTTGACATTGATGCCAACGGTATTTTAAATGTTAAAGCGACTGACAAAGCTACCAGCAAAGCTCAGCATATTACCATTACCGCTTCTTCAGGTCTTTCCAAGGAAGAAATCGAGAAAATGAAAAAAGAAGCCGAGCTTCATGCCGATGAAGACAAAAAAAAGAAGGAACAAGCGGAAATGAAAAACCAGGTTGAGGCCGTTGTCTTTCAAACTGACAAACTATTATCCGAATCAGGTGATAAGATGAAGGCTGAAGATAAAACCGAGTTGGAAGGAAAATTAAAAGCGTTAAAAGATATAAAAGATAGTGATAAATATGATGATATGAAAAAAGCCATGGAAGAGCTTAATACCGTGGCACAACGTATTGGTGCGGCAATGTACCAAGCGGCACAATCAACTCAACCAGGCCCTGAAGCACAAACTAATCCTACAAATGATCAAACACAATCTAACCCTGAAACTAATACTACCGAAGGCCCAGTCGAAGGGGAGTTTGAGGAGAAAAAATAATTAATACTCTTATCATTTTTTTTATGCCTAATGAATCCCAACCACAACAAATTCAAATTAACGACTCAATTCCAGGTGGAGGTGAATATTCGAATTGGGCTCATATTGGACACAGCAAAGAAGAATTTCGTATTACCTTTGCTAATATTATGGCACCCAGCGGTCGCGTCACCGGAAAAATTATCACCACCCCAAGTCAATTTAAAAGCATTATAAAAGCTATGAATGAAAACTTAGCAATGTATGAAAAAAGCTTTGGCGCGATTGAGGAAGCAAAGCCAACCAACGCCGAAATTGGTTTTAAAGCGTAATCATGTCTAAAGACTACTATTCTATACTTGGTATTGCTCGCAATGCCAGTGAAGAAGAAATAAAAAAAGCTTTCCGTCGGGAAGCTCATAAACATCATCCTGATAAATCAGGTGGTGATGAGGCGAAATTTAAGGAAATAAATGAAGCCTATCAAGTGCTTGGTAATAAAGAGCGCCGGGCGCGTTATGACCAATTTGGCTCAGGTTTTGAATCAGGTCAAGCTGGTGGTGCGGGGGCGCAATGGGGCGGTTTTGGTGGTGGACAAGGATTTAATATTAATATGGATGATCTTGGTGATTTGTTTGGCGGTTTTGGTGATAT
>CAZLCH010000047.1:0-4104 GCA_964558025.1 uncultured Gammaproteobacteria bacterium
AGTTGAACGTCGTTTGCCGATGATAACTTTTGCGCAAGCCATGGGAGAAATATTTAATACGCATCGTGGCGTAGCTGTTTGCGGTTCACACGGGAAAACAACCACCACCGCCTGGCTTGGCTATGTTATTTCCGAAGCCGGCTTAAAACCAAACGTTATGGTCGGATCACGCGTACCTCAATTTGATGGCGCGAGTTTAGTCGGTGATTCTAATTTGTTGATTATTGAAGCTGATGAGTATCAGAATAAATTACAGTATTTTAGACCAAAGATGATTGTTTTAAATAACATTGATTATGATCATCCAGATTTTTTCCCTGACCAAGCCTCGTATGAAAAAGTCTTTGCTGATTTTGTGGCAACTCTACCAAAATCAGGTATATTAATCGCTAACGTCGATGATGAAGCTGTCCGACGAGTGGCTGAGCATTGTCCTGGTACTGTCATTACCTATAGCCTTACCGGCATTGCTGATTATTCTGCTTCGGAGATTATTTATCAAAACGGTCAGCAGTTTTTTAAGGTGTCACTTGGTAATGATAATCACCAACAGCAAGGAGAAACCGATACGTTGGGTACGTTTTCTATTTCATTGCCCGGTCGTCATAATGTTAGTAACGCTTTAGCGGTCATTGCGACTAGTATTGAACTCGGCCTTGATTTACTAACCATTCGTCGGCATCTTCAGGAATTCAAAGGCACAGCACGACGGTTGGAGATATTAGGACAGTATAACCAAGCTTTAATTATTGATGATTATGCTCATCATCCCACTGAAATTAAAGCCACTCTACAAGCTCTTCGACAGCGATATCCTAAAGAAACACTTCGCATTGTTTTTCATCCTCATACCTTTACCCGTACCAAGGCTTTTTTAAGTGATTTTGCCCATAGTTTTAAAGGCGCTGATGAAGTGATCGTGCTTGATATTTATGGCTCGGCGCGAGAGGAGCAGGGAGGAGTGAGCGGTGAAGAAGTAGTGGCTGCCATTAAAAAATATATGTCCAAGCCGGTCACCTTTATTCCAACACTTTCAGCGACAGAAGAATATTTGCGGACCAGTATTAAACCAGGAGAAGTTATTGTGCTGATGGGCGCTGGCGATGTTTTTAGAATTGGAGAACGATTACTAACTTGATAATATATGGAGATTGAAAAAATGATTGTAGGAAATAAATCATTAGCGTCCTTGACCACCTACCAGATTGGTGGGCCAGCGGAATATTTTATTGCTCCAACGAGCGAAGCTGAGATGATTGCCGCAGTGGGCTGGGCGTATGATCACCACCAGCCAATAACAGTTTTAGGCGGTGGCAGTAATATTCTGATTAGTGATGAAGGTATCAAGGGTTTAGTCATACAACCAAATAATGACAAGATCAGTTTTAAAGATACACAAGTCACGGTTGGTGCGAGTGCTTTAGTTAAAACCGTTGCCGAGGAAATGTATCGCCTCGGACTCTCGGGGATTGAATGGTCAATTG
Source organism: uncultured Gammaproteobacteria bacterium (assembly GCA_964558025.1). Classification (GTDB taxonomy): domain Bacteria; phylum Patescibacteriota; class Patescibacteriia; order Patescibacteriales; family Patescibacteriaceae; genus Patescibacterium. The sequence goes on from CAZLCH010000047.1 coordinate 1,485, forward strand.
GTATTCCAGGATATATGGGTGGAGCGATTCGTGGTAATGCCGGCGCTCATGGCGGTTCATTTGATCAGGTGGTCACCGAGGTGATAGTTTTTGATGTTAAAAATCTTTTATTTAAAAATTTCTCTCCCACCGATTGTCACTTTACGTACCGCCATAGTTTTTTTAAGGAAAGTGATCAATATATTATTTGGGCCGTGACAATAATGTTACAGAAAGGGGACAAAAAGATAATGGAACAACAGATGAATGAGTATCGTGATTATCGCCGCATGTCCCAGCCGACTGAACCAAGCGCTGGTTGTGTTTTTAAAAATTTATTAGTTTCCGAAATTGAAAAAGATCACCCCGACGTTATACGGATGGCTGAAGCTGATAAAAAGATTCGCGGGGGAAAGATTGGCGCTGGTTATTTAATCCAAAAATTAGGTTTAATGGGCTATACGGTTGGCGGTGCGCGCATTAGTGATCGTCATGCTAATTTTGTCGTTAATACTGGAAGAGCTTCTGCCCACGATGTCTTACGAGTAATGGACTATATCAAAGGTAAGGTTTTAACTGCCTATGGTATAGAATTAGAGCCGGAAATTCAGGTCATTTCATAAGTTTTTAAGCTATTTTTAGATTAAAAATTTATCTTGCTTTTTCACTCAAAATATGCTATAATTAGCCTTATGAAAAGGCTGATATAAAGCCTTAATATTAGTCAAAACTAATACTTTTTTTATTATGACAAAGAAACGACGAAATTGGTTGCTCGTGATTATTGCGATTATTTTAATTGGCGTTGGCATTATGATAGCCAAAGGCCGTAAACCAAAGATTGAATATACTACCGCACCGGTCACTAAAGGTACATTAGTACAGAGTGTTAATGAAACCGGTACAATTACGCCAGCCAAAGAAATTGAATTAAATTTTTTAAACACTGGTCAACTGACGCAAATCAATGTGGCTGTGGGTGATAAAGTTACGCCCAAGCAACCTCTTGGACAAGTTGATGCTTCTGGTTTAGTAATTAAAGAACAGGAGGCGAGCGCTAATGTTAATGTCAGCTTAGCTAATGTTACACAGGCACAGGCTAATGCTGATTCAGCGCGCCGTGAATATACTACCTCACGCGCTAGTCTTGACGAAGCCGTACGTCAAGCCGAAAAAAATCAACGTGATTTAGAAGATACCAGTGCATCAACTATGACAACCTATGAACAGGCAATTATAACCGCGCAGGCAAATGTCACCACAACCAAATCAACCTATCAACGGGCGATTGACAATAAAGCCGCCTCACTGGCGACAACCTTGGAAAACAAGATCGCAACGGCGACCGTTTCACTCGATGATATTAATCGTATTTTGACTGATGATGAAGCTCGTCCGACTTTGAGCGTTAAAAACAGTGCGGCGTTGACACAAGCGCGTGCCGCGTATGAAAGTGGCCGCGTGTTAGTCGCGACTGCCAACAGTGATTTAACTTTGTACCATAGTAATGCTAATTTTCTTGAGACCGCCGAGCGCTCAAGTACCACCGCTCTCAATAAAGTCTTTGAAGCTTTGAATGGCATGATGAGCGTACTGGTTAATACCACACCTTCCGGTACCTTTACCCAGACTGATATTGATGCGTACAAGACCATGATTGATTCGGAAGTATCAGCGACTTCGACGGCCATAACGTCAGTACAAAGTGCCAAGCAAGCGTGGTATGATGCTAAACTTTCCTATGAAACTAATGTTTTAAGTGCTGAACAGAGTGTCAGTCAGGCACAGGCTAATTATGATGCCGCTTTGCGGACAGCACGCAACACCACCGTTAGTGCTCGTACCAATCGTGATCAGCAGTTAGCCAGCGCTCAGACCCGCATTAACAGCGCTGAAGCCAATCTTGTGATCGCGCAAGCACAAGTCGGACAAGCGCAAGCCAATCTTGAACTCGTGCGCAATCAATTAAAAGATACAACTTTGGTTTCGCCGATTGAAGGTGTTATCACAAAAGTTAATTATCAAATCGGTGAGCAGGTTTCACCGCAAAAAGCCTTTGTGTCGGTTTTGACGGAAAATAATTATCAGCTTGAACTTGATATTGCTGAGACTGATATTACAAAAATTCGTCAGAATAATGAAGCTACGATTACCCTTGATTCATTAGGTGAGGCGAAACAGTTTACCGGCGTAGTTTATTTTATTGAACCAGCCGCGACGATTATTCAAGGTGTGACGTATTACAAAATTAAAATCAGTTTTGATCCCAGCACCGAAGCCGTTAAACCAGGCATGACTGCCAGTGCGATTATTACGACTGCTCGACTAGACAATGTTTTGATGATGCCATCACGAGCCGTGGTTGAACGAGATGGAAAAAAATATGTTCGTATTTTTGAAAATAATACTCCGCGCGAAGTGGCGATTATTACCGGTTTGAATGGTGACGATGGTATGGTTGAAGTTAAGGAAGGTGTCAACGAAGGTGACCAGGTGGTAACGTTTGTTAAGGATTCAAGTAAAAAATAATTACTCCGATGTTGATCAGCGTTAAAGATCTAAAAAAAGAATATTCAACCGGTGAGGTCGTGACAAAAGTCTTGCATGGTCTTTCTTTTACGATTGATAAAGGCGAGTTTGT
>CAZLCH010000048.1:0-4024 GCA_964558025.1 uncultured Gammaproteobacteria bacterium
TTATTAATGCTAATTGCCTTATTGCAAACTACTGTGTAAGAGTTCGTGTTATTAGTGAATGTCCTCCTTCCGTTGCTACTGGTGTATTTGGATATAGTAGACCACGAGCGTATGGTTTTTCAGTCCGTTGTATTAAAAATTAGTGATAGCAAACATGAAGCTCACTTTGATCCGTCACGGCGAAACCAACTATAATCTTAAATCATTGTGTAACAGTCAACCGAACCCAAGGGTTCGGTTGACTGTCTTAGGTAAAAAACAAGCCCGCCACGCCGCAGAAATTCTAAAAAAAGAGAAATTCGACATTATTTTTATTTCCGAATTATATCGCAGTCAAGAAACCGCTAAAATTATCAATCGTTTTCACAAGGTCAAGATGATTAAGGACAAACGATTGAATGATCGCGCTACTGGTTTTGAAAATAAAAATGTTCAACTGTTTTATGACTGGCGTGATCAACAGAAAAATCATTGGACATGTCGTCATCGCGGCGGAGAATCGTTTGAGGCCATGAAGAAGCGTTTTGCCGCTTTTTTAAAGGATTTGAAAAAAACTGATTATCAGAACGTTTTAATTGTTTCTCATATGCCGATTTTAAAGGTTGCTCGTGGGTATTTTAAACATCTCACTAATAAGCAGATGGATGCCTGGACAGAAAAACAAGTGCCAAATTGTAAGATCATGAGGTTTACAATGAGGTAATTTCTACAGGCTTTTGTTGGAATAATTTGTGAGAACTATCACTAATATATGGTAGTTTTTTTATTATCATAACCCACGTACGTTTGACTTTTTGACGTAAAAGAGTAATATAATACTATTGTTTTTTATTGTACCTACCAATTCATTAATCAAAAAAGAAAGGAAGTAAAGATGTCAAAAAGAAAAAAATCCAGTTTACACACAGTCAAAACTCCGCAATGCATTTTTTGTAAAAACACAACTTCAATCTCTGGGAATGATCAGATATATATTTATCGAGTAAAACCGGGAGGCCAGGAGATAGTTGCAGAGATGGTTTTCCATGATAAACATTTATGTCTTAAGCCCGGTAAAAAATTAACATTAACTTTTTTTAAAAACCGAGGTTATAGATTGTTTCTCAGAAAAAAGTATTTTGATTATCTTTGTAATTTAATATCTCAGCTTGAGACTCTTGATTCTACAAATGACAAACAGATTACTTGTTTGAGCCGTAAAATTGCTATCAAGATCATAGAGCTTTATCAAGCCAGGATTAAGCGAGAGATAGCTAAGGAAAAAAAATTAAAATTATTAGCGTTGGAGGAGAAATTGTTAAAAGCCGGTTGAGTAAGGAGATTTTTTTCAAGAGTTACATAACGGACAACGTTTGGGGTTGTCCGTTTTTTTATTTAAACCTTGTCGGCTTTTTCGCAGTTTGTTATAATCGAAAAATGGAAATATTACATGAGCAAAAAGAGTTAGCTGGTTACTTTGCTGATTGTTTACTTGAAGCACGCTATGTTGCTGGTTTGGATGAAGCTAGTTATGAAACCATTCGGCAAGATTTAATCGACCGTCTTAATCGTGAAATCAGCCAGGTGGTGTTTGATAATATTACTGCCGCTCAGCTGGAAGAAATGGAGACGTTACTTGATGATGACGATATGGACCAATTAGCTGTCTTTTTACAGGAAACAATTCCTGATTTACGGCAGTTAATCTTGCGTCGTTTGCTTGAAATTAAAAATGAAGTTACTATATAATCATCCCTATGCACAGCGAATATTTTTCTGGTTTTGAAGACAAGAAAAGCCTTGAGCGGTTTGACGGTAAGCACCATGTTATCGCCGGTATTGCTCTCCAAAGTTTTTTCGAAGGTGAGGAAGATATTAGAAACGCTTTACTTGAAATGATGAATGAGTAAAAGTAAAAGTTTAGAGTTTCCTGTAATCCTTTAAGATGATGGTCTTTAAGGATTTTTATTTATATTTTTCGTTAAAATCACTTGGATCAGCTTCAATTTTTTGAAAAAGAGGTTTTGGATCATTTATAACGATATTAGAAACCAGGGTTTTAAGTTTTTCCGGTGTTGGCCATTGTTCAAGAGTAATACCAAGCATAGTTTGTAGTTTTTGGGCACTGGTTGGGGCTATTGATGTCAGTAAAGCAGTAATACCAAGCGTGATAGTTAAGGCTGAAGTTAGACAGCGATCGGCTTTTTCTGGCTCAGTTTTACGCAATGTCCACGGAGTTGTGTCAGTTAAGTATTTATTGCCAAAAGCTGATAATTCAAGCATAGATTCAGCGTAACGTTTAAATTGACAGTTCTGTAAGTACTGTTTGGCTTCTTCAAGTGTCTTAGTAACTTTTTTTAAAATTTCTTCGTCAGGTTTCTCCTCAGTGGAGGTTCTTTCTTGGGCCAGTTTTAAGGTACGGAAAAGAAAATTACCAAGATTAGCAATCAAGATATTATTAACTTTGGTAATAAAGTCTTCCCAGGTAAAGTCACTGTCATGATTTTCCGGCATAATAAGGCAAAGATAAAGCCGGATGATGTCCAAATCAAAATCAGCCAACATTTTATTGGGATCAAGCGTTACACCAAAACTTTTCGAAAAAGCCTCATGGTTTAAAGTTAAAAATTGATTAACTGCCACGACATCAGGTAAGTGTAGTTTTTCATCATAGGCATGAAGCTGACCGGGCCAGAAGATGGTATGAAAGACAAGATTGTCTTTACCCATAAAGTAGTAATGGCCAGCTTCGGAATTATGCCAGAAATTTTTCCAACTTTCGGCTTGATGATTGTCGCGGGCTAGTTTAATACTGGCTGAAAGATAGCCAATAACCGCTTCAAACCAGACATAAATTCGTTTATGTTGATAACCTTCGATTAATTGGTCTGGTGTCATTTTGTCGGCGGGGATTTCCACTCCCCAATCAAGGTCGCGGGTAATGGCGCGCGGTTTTAAGCCGCCTTCCAACCACCGTTGTGATTCGTGAAAAACCCAAGGACGCCATTGTGGCCCATAATCAGTTACGTATTGTTTTAAAAACGCCTCTAGCTGTGGCCAGTCGAAAAAATAATGCTCAGTTTCTTTAACAGTCACGGGAGCTTTGGTTAATTTGCTGACTGGGTTAAGTAACTCACCTTGGTTTAAAACTCGTCCGCAATTATCACACTGGTCGCTGCGGGCCTGCTGGTCACCACAATACGGACACGTACCCTCAACATAGCGATCAGGTAAGAACCGTTGCTCACTGTCTGAATAATATTGTTCTGATCGGTCCTTATATAGTAATTTTTTATTCAGTAAGGTTAAAAATAAATCTTGCACGATTTCTTTGTGCACTGGATTATCAGTTTTAGTATAGAGATCAAAGCTTAATTGTAATTTTTTAAATAAAGCTTCGTGCTGAGGATGATATTCATCAACAATCGCTTGTGGAGCTGTTTGACGTTTATCCGCTTCCACTGTTACCGGTGTACCAAAACAATCAGAACCAGAAACCATCATCACTTCATTGCCAATAAAACGCTGAAAACGGGCAAAAATATCAGCCGGAATCAAATAACCTGCCAAATGGCCAAAGTGGATATTGCCATTGACATAGGGCCAGGCAACGCCAATAAATATTTTTTTCGGTTGAGATTCCATACTGTAGTTAGACATTAAAGTGGTTTGATTATAACAGGTTTTAATAAAATTTCAAATTATATATAACCGTTCCCAAAAGTTACTATGATATACTATAAAAATGAATAATCAATCACCATGGTTGACACAATTGCGTTTACAACGCCAAGTTCAAACGTTATCAGGTGAACAAACTGCTGACGCTTTAATCATTGGTGGTGGAATAGCTGGTATTACAACCGCCTACTATTTATTGGAAATGACTGATCAGACAGTTATTTTATGCGAAGCTGATAAAATTACTCATGGTGCCACTGGTCATAACGCCGGTCAGGTTACCAGTTACTTTGAGCGTCATTTTATTGAACTGGTAGAAGATTTTGGTTTGGATATGGCTTCGCAAGGCCAAGCGGCGATTGAA
>CAZLCH010000049.1:0-4010 GCA_964558025.1 uncultured Gammaproteobacteria bacterium
GCCGCTCATCGCAAAATGATGAAATTAGGTTTTGAAGTTAGTATGCGTATGATTTATTTCAGTCGTAAAGAAATCATGAATAACGCCAAGGTAGTGAGTGGTTTTTTTGGTTATTTAAAGCAGTTTGGCGCCAATGACCTCAACTCACTGAAACCAGATACGAAAATGACCATGACTTCAGCCTCATATTTTTTTACTAAATATCGTCTTAAGGAGAAAAAGACCAAGTTGATGCGAGGTTATAAATTACGCAGTGAGTTTATTGGTCGCAAGCCATGGCTGATGAACGTTGAGGAAATCGCCACGTTATGGCATTTTCCAATCGATGCAGTGACAAAAGCGCCGTTAATGCAACGAGCGGCCGCCAAGCGGATTGAACCACCGATGGATACGCCATTTGAAGATAGCGCTAAAAAAATCTTGGTTAAGGATCCAATTTTTGACCCCAACTATACGATTGAAGATGAGCTTGAAGAGAAAAAAACTACGACGACTCAGCCCGCACCAGCCAAGTCGTCGACTCCGGGATTTTTTGATGACACCGATGCAATGGAAACAGTTGACCACCTTGAGCCCCCTGTATCACACCATCATGAAACTGATTTTGCTACTACACCGAGTAAGGGCCAGCCGCCGGCTAATTTACCAATAGGTTAATACTATGATTTCCGACGTGGCATTATTTGCCGAAACAACTTTTCGTAACCAACACCGTCGTTTTGGTATTAAAACCGATGATCGTCGTCGGCATATGTATTTAATTGGAAAAACCGGTATGGGTAAGTCAACGGTATTAGAAAATATGATTATTGATGATATTCGTGCCGGACGGGGAGTGGCCGTGGTTGATCCGCATGGCGATTTAGCCGAAAAGATTATCCAGTTCATCCCGACCGAACGAATCAAAGATGTTATTTATTTTAACCCGGCTGATGTGAATTACCCGATTGCTTTTAACGTCGTTGAGCAGGTTGATCCGCAGTTACGACATTTAGTAGCTTCGGGTTTAATTGGTGTCTTTCAAAAATTGTGGGCTGACTCCTGGGGACCCCGCTTAGAGTATATTTTGCGTAATAGCATTTTGGCTATTTTGGATTATCCGAATTCAACGTTGTTGGGTGTTACACGTATGCTATCGGACAAATCATTTCGAAAAAAGATTGTTGAAAAAATTCAGGACCCAGTCGTTAAATCTTTTTGGACGAAAGAATTTGCCGGTTATGCGGATAAATTTGCCGCCGAGGCGGTTTCACCGATTCAAAATAAAGTCGGACAGTTTTTATCCAGTTCATTAATCCGTAATATTGTCGGTCAGGTAAAGTCATCGATCGATTTACGTCGCGTGATGGATGAAGGTAAAATTTTAATCATGAATTTAAGCAAGGGAAGAATCGGTGAAGACAATTCAGAACTCCTTGGTTCAATGGTTATTACCAAAATTCAACTGGCCGCCATGAGCCGTGTTAATGTGACTGAAGAAGAGCGTCGTGATTTTTATCTGTACGTTGACGAATTTCAGAATTTCGCCACTGATAGTTTTGCCAATATTTTGTCCGAAGCCCGAAAATATCGTTTGAATTTAATTATGGGACACCAGTATATTGAACAACTCAGTGAAAAGGTGAAAGCGGCGGTGTTTGGTAACGTCGGTACATTGGTGGTTTTTCGGGTTGGTGCGACTGACGCTGAAGAGTTGGTCAAAGAATTTACGCCGGTCTTTACTGAAGAGGATTTAGTTAATTTGCCAAAATATAATACTTGTTTGAAATTAATGATTGACGGTGTGGCATCAGATCCGTTTTCAGCGCGTGGTTTACCACCACTGACTGAAGCTGAACGGACCCATAATGAAGAAAAAGTTATTGCGGCGACGCGTGAACGGTATGCGGGTCAACGCGAAGAAGTTGAGGAAAAAATAATGCGTTGGCACTCTGAAGAAGAAGACCATCAGGTTATTACGGTTAATCGACCACAGTCATCTTTGCGCGCCGAAAAAAATAATTCATCACTGCCAATTCCACCAGCAGTTTCGCTCAAAGAGACTGTTAGCCAAGGATCGCCAATCATGACCCCACCTACAACTCATACTAACCAACCGATTATTGATCCTTCGATTTATAAATATGAGGCGATTTGTTCTCGTTGTCAGAAATCGACCCGTGTACCATTTCAACCTGATGGTATTCGACCAGTGTTTTGTAAAGATTGTCTGGCCATCATGCGCCAGGAAAATGCTCAAGCGCTTGAAGAGCGTAAACGTTTAAAGCAACATGAAATTGAGCATACTCATAATTATCAAACAAATCAACCTTCATTTCATACTCCGACACATCATATACATAATGCTCACCCAATTACTGCGACTGAAACTACACAGCCAAAACCGCTCTCACTCCATGATTTAGCCGCAACTAAACCCAATGATTTCAAGGGGCGTTCTGTACCAAAGTCATCTTTGCCCCATACTCATCATTACCACTCCAACTCTCGACCAACAGACCAACCAACTCGTCATGGTGCTTTGTCTCCCGGAAAATCAATCCATTTTTAATTATTGTCTCGCTGTTATTTTAGTTATCATGTTTATCAATCACTCACTTTATCGACCAGAAGTATTTTTGCGTTGCTTTTCTTTATCTGATTGGCAAATCAATGATTATCCAGTCGTGATGATACTATGGAATATACTACTCGGCGTCGCGGCAGTATTATTAACCTATACGTTAGTTAAAAGATTAGAACGCACGTCAGGCAGTCTCATCATTCTTGGTGCCATCACACTTGCCTGGTTAGTGGTGATGCCTAATGCCGCTTATTTGATGACTGATATTCGTCATATCATCGGCTATTGTCCACCAAACTCATATGGCAATGTTTGTTTAAGTAATGCCTGGATGTCAATGTTCTTTTTTTTGTTTGGCGCGACGGGTTGGCTCAGCTTTATCTGGTCGGTGCGCCCGATCCATACTGTAATTACTCGTTTTAGTAAATCCTTAGGTTGGTGGTTTATTATCATAATTATCCCTTTATGCGCCTTAGGGGTCTTACTCGGCCTTATCCATCGCTGGAACAGTTGGGAAATTATCACTGACCCAGTAGGCATTATCGCCACTATTAGTTACTATCTAGTGGATTTGACCTATCTAAAAAACTGGTTTATGATGAGCGCCTTATTATATCTATTGTATATAACCGGGCGAAAGTTTTTTATTCGCTTGCCCTGGGAGAAATAAATAATTTGTGGTTATGAATTATTTAAAAGTTAGTAAAGCCACTGATTTAGAGGGGTCAGATAAAAGAACGTATCGTTTACTGGAAATATTGCCAGGGTTTTTAGCCTGGGGGACAATTATTGCCTTAGTGATTTTTTCTTATTTTCAACCGGTTGGCACCGCTATTTTTATTATTCTCTTTGATATTTATTGGTTATTTTTAGTTTTGTTTCTTGGTATTCACCTGATTTCTTCGTTTCGGATTATGAAACGGTACATGAAAATTGACTGGCAGAAGAAGTGTGAAGCATTAGGTGTTCGTGTGATCACTATACCCGCGACTGGCGTTACCAAATCTCTTGAGTGGCGAGATATTTGGCAAGTGATTATTTTCCCGAACTATAAAGAAAGTGTAGTTGTCATTAGATCAACCCTTGATGGTTTGATTAATTCTGGCTATCCGCTGGACAAATTAATTGTCGTGCTGGCGATTGAAGATCGAGAAGGCGAAGAAGCCAAACAACGAGCGGAAATTATTAAAGCTGAGTACGGCCATCGTTTTGATACTTTTTTGGTGACAGTTCATGCTGATATTGTCGGTGAGTTAAAAGGTAAGGGGGCTAATCAGGCGTTTGCGGCCGCTGAATTAAAACGACTGGTAATTGATGAGCGTAAACTAGATTATGATTTAATTTTGGTTAGTGTTTTTGATGTTGATACCGTTATTCATCCTAGTTATTTTTATTGTTTAACCCATCAGTTTTTAACGGTTGAGCATCCCTATCGCTCAAGTTTTCA
>CAZLCH010000050.1:0-3987 GCA_964558025.1 uncultured Gammaproteobacteria bacterium
AAGGAAGCCAACCGTCAAAAAGCTGGTGGTCGAAGTGTTGTCCGCTATAAGTTGTGCGATTGGGTTTTTTCCCGCCAACGCTACTGGGGTGAACCCATTCCGATTATTCATTGTGAAGCCTGTGGCGTTGTGCCAGTACCGGAAAAAGATTTACCGGTGCGCTTACCAGAGGTAACTTCCTACGAACCAACTGGTACAGGCGAATCACCCTTGGCCGGTATAACGGAATGGGTCAATACAGTTTGCCCGCAGTGTGAGGGAAAAGGCAAACGAGAAACCAATACTATGCCGCAATGGGCTGGGTCAAGTTGGTACTATCTTCGTTATGCTGATGCTCATAACTCTACTCATATTGTTGATAAAGAGAAAGAAGCTTATTGGTTACCAGTTGATATGTATGTTGGTGGAGCGGAGCATGCTACGAGACATCTGATTTATGCTCGTTTTTGGCATAAGTTTTTATATGATAGTAAGGTTGTTTCACAAGTCGAGCCTTTTAGCCGTTACTCAAATTTAGGCTTAATTATGGGTGAAGACGGTCGAAAAATGAGTAAACGATGGGGGAATGTGGTTAATCCGGATGAAATGGTCGCGCAATACGGCGCTGATGCTTTGCGTGTTTATGAAATGTTTATTGGCCCTTTCACCCAGACAGCGGCTTTTAAAATCAGCGGCGTGGCCGGCGCTGAGTCGTTTTTACGACGAGTTTGGCAGTTACAAGAGAAAGTAAGTGAGAAAGCTAATAAAAAAAATCACCTATCCTTACTCCATAAGACTATTAAAAAAGTAGGCGAAGATATTGATAGTTTGCGGTTTAATACGGCTATCTCCAGTTTAATGATTTTAACTAATGCGTATAGTACAGAGGGAACTATTTCTCAGGAGCAGTATGAAATATTGCTACGTTTATTGGCGCCGTTTGCACCACATATTACCGAAGAACTTTGGCATCAAACTGGGCGATCTGATGAAGAATCAATTTTTCAGTCTGGTTGGCCACAATATGATGAAACTTTATTACAAGATGAGGTCATCACGATTGTTATTCAGGTTAATGGCAAAGTTCGTGACTCATTTACCATTGATAATCAGGCAGATGAAGCGACCGTTAAACAGACAGCGTTGGAGAGAGAAAAAGTTCAAACGTGGCTTAAAGATAAGACTGTTGAACGAGTGATAGTTGTGCAAGGAAAGATAGTAAATATAGTTGTAACATAAAATACAAAAGACAAAATAAAAAAACTTAAAAATTAAAATAATATCATTTTGTTTTTATTTTAAATTTTAATTTTTGTCTTTTGTATTTTTTTACCATATGTCTTTACTTCAAGAAACCAAAAACCTCTGTCAAACTAATCACATTATCCCTACGCGCACCAAGGGACAAAATTTTTTAATTGATGAAGAAGCTTATGATGCGGTGATAGAAGCGGCTCAGATTAAACCAAATGATTTTATTTTAGAAGTTGGGCCGGGTTTAGGTTTTTTAACTGAACGATTAGCACGCCGAGCACAAAAAGTGTTCAGCGTTGAACTTGATGATACATTAGCAAAAGTCGTTAAGAAAAGATTAGCAGAGAAACAAATTCGTAATGTTACTATCTATAATGAAGACATTTTAAACTTTACTGGTGAGTGGATGAAGGCAGTTAAACATACATCAGCGCCTATCTCAGTGGTGGCTAATTTACCATATAACATCAGCTCTTATTTTTTACGAAAATTTATCGCTGGGAATGAAGGCAACTTACTGCCCGAACGTATGACATTAATGTTACAGAAGGAAGTGGGGGAACGTTTAGTTGCGTCAGCGGGTGAGACAAGTTTGTTAACGATTTCAGCGCAACTGTATGCGCGCATACAGATCGTAAAAAATATTCCCGCCACTAGTTTTTGGCCTGCACCAAAAGTTGGCAGTGTTATTGTTACCATTACACGTGATCGACAGTATCAAGCGCAACTTGCCTTACAACAGATTCAAGAAAAATTTTTTTTCCGTATTGTTAAAATTGGTTTTAGTGCACGTCGAAAGATGCTCAAAGCTAACTTAGTCGCTGGTTTGCGACTCAAGAAAGAAATTATTATTTCCGCCTTAAATCAAGCCAAAATCAAAGAAAACGTTCGTGCTCAGGAATTAACCCTGGAAGATTGGCTTAAACTCATTGCGGCACTCAAAGAATATATGGTATAATAAGCCTATTATTCCATATAATATATGAAATTATCTGATCGCATTGCCAACGCACTTGCTTTGGATACGTTTGAGAAACGACATAAAATCGGTTTACTATTATTAACGCTCGCGATGATTGCGATCGTGAGTGTTTGGGTGATTAAATTACGCAGTGATATTGTGACGCCACTCTATGCAAGTCGAGATACGCAAGCAACAAATCAAATTTCAAACCAAGAAGCGCAGACGCAAAGTGAACTGCAAGCTAAAGATACTGACAGTGATGGTTTAAACGATTGGGATGAATTAAATGTTTATAAAACTTCTCCGTATTTAGCTGATACTGATAGTGATACTTTTAACGACAAACAAGAAATTGAAAGCGGCAATGACCCGACCTGTCCGCAGGGTCAAACTTGTGCTGTCACCACCACACCGACTACATCAACTGAACAAGATGCTTTTAATAATCCAGCCCTGAGCAATTTATTAGATCAGTCTGCCCCATCCACGATTACGCCTGTCACCACCCCCACAACTTCATCCACGACATTATCAGCCGAAGAAAAAAAAGCTTTGCGTGATGCGTTTGGGAATAGTACTGATCCAAAAGTATTACGACAATTATTAATCCAAGCGGGTATGGATACAAAAGTTTTAGAAGCTTTAAGTGATGAACAGATTGTCGCGACGTTTAATGAGATGATTCAATAGTCGTCTGGTATGAAAAAATATCTTTATTCTTTTCGCTTTCGTATCAGTTTGATCGCAGTGAGTATTATTGGATTTATTTTTTTTACTACCCATTCGGTACAAGCTATTCCAGTGGCAGTAGTAGCGGACGCCCCTCGTTCGATTAGTGTTATGTTACAGGCGGTGAAAGATGCGATTGTTAAAGTTGGTAAAGTAACTTTTTTAAATTCTCTTCGCAGTCTTGTTAATCAATTTGCGTATGATACTGCTACTTATCTTGGATCTGGTGGCCAGGGTCAGAAACCAGTTTATTTTACCCAGGAGTTTGGTCCATGGTTACGTGACCAAGCGTTTAATGTTGGTGGTCAGTTTATTGAAGATTTTGCCAAGACTCCTGACGGTGACTTTATTGATAAATATGATGTTTGTTCGCCAGATTTATCAGTGACAATAAAAATTAGTTTAGGCTTAACCAACTACGCCAATCAAAGTCGAGGCTTAAAACAATCACGTTGTAACTTAAAAAAGATTTATGAACAAGGACGTAATTCAGTTGATAATTATTTACAACCAGATTATTTGAAGAACCTTGCTATTACCGCTTTTGAACCAGAAACAACTGATGTGGGTATTGCGGCTACTTTGTTTGATCAGCTTGAGTATAAACAATTAACTGAAAAAGAATCTTTAGGGCTTGGGCGATTAGAGAGTGAGGGATGGATTCCAGAGACAACCACAATTGCTAAAGCTTTACGGGCACCACCCGCTAACCAAAAATCTAAACTTGAACAAGCACGTCAATTACAAACACAAAATTTCTTTACCCAAACCGGAGATATTTTTGTTGATGCCGCCAATATTTTTCTAAATCAACTAGCTTTATCAGCTTTTAATAAGCTGATAGATAACCTTTCGCGATCAAATAACCAAGGGTCGGGTAGTGGTTCAAATAGTTATTATAGTCAAGGCAATACCGGCGGTATGACCGAGGTCTCTCGTCGCAATAGCACAATTTTGCAGGCTCGCTTCAATGAACGAGCTGATTATAATATTTTGAGCGAATTATCTTCTTGTCCGGATGAAAATAAAGCTGGACCAACAAATTGCGTTATCAGGGAGCA
>CAZLCH010000051.1:0-3956 GCA_964558025.1 uncultured Gammaproteobacteria bacterium
AGTCCCACTAAAAGGCTGTTCAGTATAAATTGCTTCAGGCATTTCTAAAGTTAATTCTAAAACTGAATCTTCAATCACAAAGGAATAAGAAGATAAGACTCTTTTTCTAAAACCATCAATGTGATAGGTTACTACGGCTTCGAGCGATAACTGATCACCAAGCGCGCCCAGCATCGTACCTTGAATAGATACTGTAGCGCCTGAATGCGCAGGAATATTAGCTAGCATAAACGTATTAGTATTTTGATTAAATTTTTCCGCTGGACTGGCGCCGCTGATAATAAAATTCTTTGGTAGTGTAATTTTAATTTCAGCGGCGGTCAATGCTTTCTCTTCATTATTTTTATAAGCGATAACAAATTCTTGATTTCCCCCACTCACCACCCGGGTGGTTGGGCTAGTAATTTCCAAAGAAAAAAGTGGTTGTGGTTGCCAAACAAATAAACGAATCACAATAATAACCAAACCAACTAGAATTGTACCTAATAATATATCAGCCCAAAAATGAAAATAGCTATCTTTGTAGTGGCGTTCATGACGAGCGCGTAATCGGCTGTAAAGACGATGAAATAATAGCGCGGAAGGAGTGGCCGGTACTATAACAGCTTGATTTTGCTTTATTTGGTTCAGTGATTTTAACATCATATAAGTCAGTATATCATTATTTAATGGCTTTAAAAATTAGCACTACCGGCTAAAATTTCTACGCGGCCATCGCCATTAATATCGCTAGCCATAACGCGGACACCGCCGCCGAGCTTTTGATCAAAAGCCATAAACTGTCCCAGTAGTTGGCCGGTTGATTTAAAAATGCGGACATGCGGTCCGGCGGTAGCGGCACCCGTAATAATTTCTTGCCGCCCGTCACCGTTCAGATCACCCGCGGCCAGATTAACTCCCCCACGAAAATTTTTGTCATAAGCCAAAAATGATCCTAGTATTGTTCCTTTATCGGAAAAAATTTTGACAGTAGGAGAAAGATCTTTAGCCGGCGCCGTAATAATTTCAAGCTTGCCGTCAGCATCAGTATCAGCCACCGTTATATTAAGACCGCCCCGGAAGCTTTGATCATAAGCAAAAAAACCCGCTGATAATTTTTTACCGGCTTGACTATATACAACGACTTGTGGACCTCCAGCAGTTAATGGTGCGATGACAATTTCTTTTTGATTATCGCGATTAAAATCACCGACGGCAAATGAGAGTCGGCCCTTAAACGTATTACCAAAAGGTGCAATCGTTATTGTTTTTCGTCCTGGTCCGGTAATAATAATTTTGCCATTGCGCTCAATAACTTTGTCAATTTGCTGATCACCGTCAATATCAACCATCGCCACCCGTGCGTTCGTATCAGCCTCGGAAGTATAGGTAAAGAAACCATTTTGTGTTTGTTGACCACGAGCATCAAACACACGCGTGAAATCGCCATTAGAAAATACCTGATTAAGAACATCGGTACGCGTACTCTTTAAAATAACACCATCATTAGGCTTAAGTTTTATATAATTAATACGGGTACCATTGTTAATAATCGAATCTTGATGACCGTTAATTTTCTCAAACTCCTCTTTTTTAAAAACATACAGTTGATCTTTGTTGGTCGAATTCACAATCGCGGTCCCATACTCAAAATCACGACGCCATAACCCGGCTTTAACATAATCATCGGCCGGATTTAAAAGATTGTAATATGAAGAGCGAGCGTGGCCTAACGGTATATCATATTCGTCATACCACCATAACTGTTCATGTGACTTATCACCAAAATCAAAAGAAAAATAACCATCGCCGAGTAACGTACTGGTCAGGCCAAAACGCATTTTCTGATAATCGGTATAACGACCGGAATTATTCGTACCGCCATTGATAAGATAATACTGTGGTGATTTATTTTTACCCGGTAAACGGCGCAGATATTGATACATCGTTGCCTGCCAACTGCCATTCCCCTCCCACGGCGTCGGGAACATTTCAAAAATTCGGCCATTCATAGCTGGCTGATACTGATCAATCGAACTGCCATTCATCATCATAATTTTATCCAGACCAAACTGCCGCCTAGTTTCGGAAAATAAATTGGCCATTGATCTTTGCCAGGCAGAATTATAGACTGATGCGTCATCAGCACGCCCGTCGCTATCAATATCAATACCGCTGTTACTATAACGCGTAATATCAGTATCAACCGTATCATACATAATCCCGTCCCAGCGACCTTCACCCATTTTCCGATTAACAAAATTTAGATTCATAGCCTGCCATTCTGGCTTTGTCAGGTTGACGGCATACAGACCGGGCCAAATCTGCAATTTACTGCCGGCCGGATTGCGTAACCATAGATTAGCCGTTTCAATTTCTCGATACAACGTATGATCAAGCGTCATTGACATAGCCGGATATACATAGGCTAGAACAATATTACTCGACCGATCGCGTTTATACTGATCAAGAAAACTTGGTTTACTTAAACTCACTTCATTGGGAATTACAAGCAAATCCCATTTCCGTAACTGGTTATACTCATCGTCACTAATTAACCGAAAATATTTAAGGTAATAATTAGCTAATTTCGGATACGTATCCTTAGCGTGAGCCACCTGAGAGCTAACAATAGTAATAACAATTAAGCCGATAATATTAAGAGTAATTTTTGATGACCTTTTCATATATCTCCATCAGCTTATGATAATGATTATCTATTTTCAAATCAGTGACACTGTAACGAGCGGCCGAAGCAATTTCACTTTTTTTCTCTAAAGACAAACGATGTACATGAGCCATTACCTCGGCCAAGGCAGTCGGATTTCCTGGCGCACACAAAAAGCCATTTTCATTATTTTTGATAATCTCTGGAAAACCGCCAATACGACTAGCGATGACAATTTTGCCGTGTGATAATGATTCAAGTAAACTAAACGGCATATTTTCAAACCACACTGACGGCATAATAATTGCCTCGGCATGATCAATAACTCCAGAAAGATTCTGACCCTCGATACGGCCCAGTAATGACACTCGAGTAGAAAGATTATGATTAATAATAAATTGTTGTATGTTACTTTCTTCTGGTCCCTCACCGGCAATCAAAAGATGGCTGTCGGGTAATTGTTCCAAAGCTTGTAATAAAACATATATCCCCTTTTCTTTGGCTAAGCGTCCGAAGTACAAAAAATTATCATGAGCTATCGTTGGTTTTGTTTCGTCGTCATGAAGAATAAAATTATACAGTGTGATGATTTTATTATTTTCAAGACCATGACGAGTACATAAATCTTTCATAAACTGGCTGGGAGCGATATAGGCGGCAATATTTTTTTCGTAAATGTTTAAAATTCGCTTATGAAAAAACATCTCAAATGAAACTAAAAAACTCTTAAAATAAGAATTACCAAAACATTTTTTGAAAAAACAACGCCAGTAGTGCGGCCAGGCGCAATCTTCGCAAATGCGACTTCCATCATAAAGGGAATAATTTGGACAAATTAACTTATAATCATGAAGGTGCATAATTACTGGTATACTATACTGTTTGGCGATGGGTAGAAATGAAGGTGATAGTTGATGGTAAATATTATGAAGGTGAATGATGTCAGGTTTAAATTCCAAAACCAAGGCACGAAACTTTCGCCGAGCGGAAAAACTAAATAAAAGCCGTAAAGCTCCTCTGATTTTTTCAAAGTTACTGCCCTCATTAAAACTAAGACGGGAGACAAAAAACTTACTCCAGGGTGAGGGTAAATTTTTTGGATGATGCATGGAAAAAATAGCCACTTCATGACCTTCGGCTACTAATTTTTTCATGATTTCCAAGCAGTAAGTTTCCGCTCCGCCCCGACGATAGTAAAATTTATTAACGAGTAGAATTCTCATATTTTTCTAGTAATTGCTCATACAAACTTTCATAGGCTTGCACGGTCTTTTCAATCGAAAATAAACGTCGTACTTTTTCACCTAAT
>CAZLCH010000052.1:0-3896 GCA_964558025.1 uncultured Gammaproteobacteria bacterium
CGAATTTTATGGCCAAGCCGAGATTATTAAAGAAGATGGTTTATTGCGACAAGCCCTACAAGCCGAAACACTACCATCTTTAATTTTATGGGGACCACCCGGCTCAGGTAAAACCACCTTAGCTTTATTGATTGCGAAACATATTAAAGCCGAGTTTATTCGTTTTAGTGCGGTGACCGAAGGTGTCGCGGATTTACGTAAAGCGATTGATCGCGCTCGCTCTAACGCTTTACTTGAACAGAAGACAATTTTATTTATTGATGAAATTCATCGTTGGAATAAAGCCCAACAGGATGCGCTTTTGCCGCAGATTGAAAACGGTACTTTGATTTTAATTGGTGCTACGACTGAAAATCCCAGTTTTGAACTACGGTCAGCCTTATTGTCACGTTGCCGTGTTTTAGTTTTACATACGTTGCCGATGGAGGCGATTGTAACAATTATCAAAAATGCCTTGCAAGATACAGAGCGAGGCTTGGGTAATATACATATCACGATTGATGATGAGTCCATTACTTTTTTGGCTGGTTTAAGTCAGGGTGATGCGCGAGCCGCATTAAATATTTTAGAAGCTAGTAGTTTGATTAGTCATGCAATCACGATCGCAGTTATTAAAGAGGCCGCGCAAAAGTCGCATTTGTTATATGATAAAGTTGGTGAAGAGCATTACAATATTATTTCCGCACTCCATAAATCTTTGCGCGGTTCAGATGAAAATGCCGCTTTGTATTGGCTGGCACGAATGCTCGAAGCCGGCGAAGATCCACTCTATGTGGCGCGACGGTTAGTACGATTTGCCGCCGAAGATGTTGGTTTGGCTAACTCACGGGCGCTTGAGCAGGCTCTGGCCGGTTATCAAGCTTGTCAGGTAATCGGAATGCCGGAGTGTAATGTGATTTTGGCACAAGTGGTGGTTTATTTGGCACGTTGTCAAAAATCAAATGAACTCTATACGGCTTATCAAGCGGCGGCCGAAGACGCACGAGCAACTTCCAACGAAGGTGTGCCCCTACATTTACGTAACGCCCCAACCTCATTAATGAAAGATTTGGGGTATGGCAAGGATTATAAATATAGTCCTGATTTTGATTACCAGGAAAAACAGACGTACTGGCCGGAAAGGATGGAGGAGAGGAAGTATATTAAAAAATAGTTAATATTGAAAAAATATAATTATACTTTTATATAGTTGACAAAATAAATATATTGTAGATAATAAATTGATTTCTCTTATTAAAAATATAGTAGAAAGTTTTTATGTAGATACATCAGGGATGGGATTGTCACTTGGTAACTTAACTTCTCAATTATTTGTGAATGTATATATGAATGAATTTGATCAATATGTGAAGAAAGATTTAAAAGTACGATACTACATCAGATATGCAGATGATTTTATATTTATTTCAGAAAACAAAGTCTATTTAGAAGAAATATTATTAAAGATTGATAATTTTCTACAAAATCAGCTCCACTTAACTCTTCATCCTAATAAAATATTTATTAAGACTCTTGTCTCAGGCGTAGATTCTTTGGGATGGCTTCACTTCCCATATCATCGTCAACTTCGGGCAACTACCAAACGACGAGTAATTAGAAAAATGAAAAATAATCCTAACTCTCACAGTATTAGTTCATATCAAGGGTTACTTCAACACGGCAATAGTTATAAAATAAGGAAAACTACTGGTCTGTGTTAGTTTTGATTCTATGACTAAATTCCTTGACATTTATTCCTTTTTCCTTTACAATAGTCAATAACGATTATGGACTCGATCCATAATTATTTTATTCATCTCTCATTGCCCGCGCTATTATTCCTTCCCTTATGGAATCAGATCCAAACAGGGTATGTGGGTAAGAGGTAAAAAGGAACATATTTATGTCAGATAAAAAGAACACTCCTTTAGTATTGTCAGTGGCGGAAATGCTTGAGGCTGGTATGCACTTTGGTCATCGGACTTTTAAGTGGCATCCAAAAATGAAGCCATATATTTTTGAAGCTCGTAAAGGGATTCATATTATTGACCTGGAGAAAACCAAAGCCAAGCTCGAAGAGGCTCTGGCTTTTATCGATAAATTAGCTCGTGAAGGGAAAATTATTTTGTTTGTTGGTACGAAAAACCAGGTCAAAGATCCGCTTGAGCAAGCGGCCAAAGCCATGAGTATGCCGTATGTGAGTCAACGGTGGCTTGGTGGAACTTTAACTAACTTTTCCATTATTCGAAATTCGATTCGTCTTTTCCAAGATTTGAGTGAAAAGAAAGAACAGGGTAAGTTAGAAAAATATACGAAAAAAGAACGTTTGCAGTTTGATCGTCGTATTAAAAAATTATCTCAAACTGTTGGTGGCTTAGTCGGTATGAATCGTGTCCCTGATGCGGTTTTTATCTGGGATATTAAACATGAAGAAACAGCGTTAGCTGAAGCCAAGAAAAAGCACATTCCGATTATTGCGGTTTGTGATACTAATGTTAATCCGGACGGTATTGATTATATTATTCCGGCCAATGATGATGCTTCAAAAGCGATTGTGATGATTATGAAGTTGATCGAAGCAACGATTAACCAGGCCAAGACCGAAACGAAAGCCGCCAAAGAAGCGGAAGCCCAAAAAGAGTAACTATTATTTAACAATTTATATGGAAAATATAAAAGTATTGCGCGAGCGCACCGGCGCTGGCATTGTTGATTGTAAAAACGCCTTAGCTGAAGCTAATGGTGACCTCGATACGGCGGTTGATATTCTACGAAAAAAAGGTATTGCCAAAGCGGCTAAGCGTGGTGATCGTGAAGCCACCGAAGGTTTGATTAAAGTGGTCGTTAAAACTGGTAATAAGGAAGGCTATATTTTTGAAATGAACGCTGAAACCGATTTTGTGGTTCGCAATGAACAATTTCAAACTATGGCGGGAAAAATTATGAGTGAAGTTGAAGCCAAAAGCCCATCTTCGCTGGAAGAAGTCTTAGCGTTACAGATTAACGGGACAACTGTTAGTGAAGCGCTTGAGCACATGAGCGGTGTGATTGGTGAAAAAATTAGTTTAAGTCGTTATGCCAAAGTGACGTCAGTTGGTACAGTTGGCAGTTATGCTCACCCTCAAGGTAATATTGGTGTTTTAGTTGCAGTTAATCAAGGCGGTCAGGAGGAATTAGCGCAAAATTTGGCGATGCATATTGCAGCGGCCAATCCTCGTTATATTAAACCCGAGGAAGTTGATGCGACTGAACTTGAACGTGAAAAAGAGATTTACCGTGAGCAACTTAAGCAGGAAAATAAGCCAGCGGAAATGATTGAGAAAATTTTACTAGGCAAGCTGAATAAATATTACGAAGAGGTTTGTCTGATTAAACAGGAGTATATTAAAGATGACCAAAAGAAAGTTGAACAAATTTTAGAGGGCAATGTTGTCGAAACCTTTGTTCGTTACTCGCTGTAAGGTTTATCTCCAAAATTATTTTTAACAATAAGCCACTGTAAAAGGTGGTTTTATTGTATTATGTTTCTTCTTGACAAAGACAAATTTTTTCTATATATTTGATACAAAAAGTTACTTAAAAAATTATTTTATAATCTATTTTTTAAACTAAAAACAAGGAGAGTAACATGGATACAAATTTTAATCCATCAGTTATTGTAATGAATAATAATTTTTGGCGGAAAGTATTTTATAGTATCGGAGTTTTTTTATTTTTTCCGTTAGCCTGGCTAAACCATTTTCGGTTATTGTCAGGAAACTCATTGCTTCATTATATAGGCTTCTTGATCCTTGTCGTGGTATCGACTATCTTGATGAAGAAGTTGAATGATGACAATAGAGTAAATGATAAGTTTGTTATAGAAATACAAGCTATCAATATTGGTGTAATACTCTTGACACTTATCTTATATATAA
>CAZLCH010000053.1:0-3846 GCA_964558025.1 uncultured Gammaproteobacteria bacterium
AAAACTAAATTATATTCAATCGGACAGAGGTTGGTAATGCCCAGGCAGTAACAAACCAGGGAACCGGCGGCTGAGCCACGGCCAGGGCCAACGACAATGCCTTGATCTTTTGCCCAATTAACAAAATCCGCCACGATCAAAAAATAGGACGGCCAACCCATTTTGGCGATAACTTCCAGTTCATAATCAAGCCGATCTTTGTATAACTGATCAATCTCTTCATACATTTTCCCATAACGTCGCGCTAAACCTTCAAGACTTAATTTACGCAGATAGGAATTACCATCAAATTCTTTTGGTACTGCAAAATACGGTAGCTGGACTTTTCCCAGTTCAAGATCAAGCTCGCACATCTCGGCGACTTTAACGGTATTGGCCAGTGCCTCGGGAATATGCGCAAAATTTTCCGCAATTTTTTCCGCTGGTTTAAGGGAGTAGTTAACACCGAGCATCGACATCCGATTGGTGTCTTCTTTTTTACTCTTATTCTGTAAACATAATAATATGTCTTGCGCTTCATCATCTTCGGAGCGCAAGTAGTGAACATCGTTGGTGACAATCAGTGGTAGTTTTAATTCTTTTGAAAGTTCAATCAAGATATCATTTAATTTCATCTGATCAGCGATTTCGGGATGATCCTGCAGTTCAAGAAAAAAATTACCTTCACCAAAAAGCTCACGATAGGCCTGAATACGTTTAAGCGCCTGGGCGCGTTTGCCCGCGAGCAATAGGCGGGGAATTTCTCCAGCGAGGCATGAGCTCGTACTAATTAAACCTTCGGCATGTTGCGACAAAACTTCCCAATCAATGCGCGGTTTGTAATAGAACCCCTCGACATGGGCGATGGAGGTTAATTTGATGAGATTATGGTAGCCGGTGTTGTTTTTAGCGAGAAGGACAAGGTGGTAGTAGTTTCGTTCATCAGGACGGATCGTACGATCATGACGCGAACCAGGGGTTAAGTAGGCTTCAACACCAATGATCGGTTTAATCCCTTCTTTTTTACATTTTTCGTAGAATTCGATCGCACCGTACATGACGCCGTGATCAGTTAAGGCCACCGCCGGAGAGCCATCGGCTTTTGCCGTTTCAACCAGATCATCAATCTTTGTCAAACCGTCCAAAAGCGAATAATGGCTGTGTACATGGAGATGGACAAAGGGAGTGGAGGGCATAAAGAAAGTAATAGGAATACCCTATTGTAACATGGGGAAAAGGGGTGGGGCAAATAAGATAGTGAAAATAGGTAGGAGTTTCTCTAAAGACAAAAATCCCTCCGAATTGGAGAGATTCTTATGGTGGACCCGAGGGGACTTGAACCCCTTACCTCAGCAATGCGAATGCTGCGCTCTACCAGATGAGCTACGGGCCCGACTAACCCTAACGACGGTGCGGCTCGAGCCAATCTGGCACAGGTACAAAGGTAATTTCTTTCCAGCCGTCAATCTCCACCTCGGAAACAGTATAGTACGTCTGATAAGCATTTTCAACACTGCCATGAAGAGCTGTTTGCCAATCAAGCCCAAGTGCCTCAGCCGCTGTTTTTAAGCTTGCCTCGCTCTCACCTTCAAGTTCAATAATAAAATGAAAAAACAAAAAAACTTGATCTACTACAATTATTACTTCTTTAACTCAATACTCTCAATTTTTATATCCTCTTCCGGGTGATCATTAGCATCAGTTTTAACTTTTTCAATCTTGTCGACGACTTCCATTCCTTTAACTACATAGCCAAAGTTTGTATGTTTGCCATCAAGCCAAGGAGTTTCTTTAGCCGTGACGATAAAAAACTGTGAGCCGTTGGTGTCCGGACCGGAGTTGGCCATCGCGAGCGAACCACGCACTAACTTGTGATCATTAAACTCATCAGAAAATTGATAACCAGGTCCGCCCATACCATGCGTTGAGCGATCAGCGTTCTTTGAGTTTGGATCACCGCCCTGGATCATAAAATTCGGAATGACACGGTGAAAAATAGTTCCATTATAAAAACCATCTTTAGCTAAATTCAAAAAATTATTAACCGTCATCGGCGATTCACTGTAAAAAGCGACTTCGATGTTGCCATAATTGGTTTTTAAAATCGCACCTGAATACTCTTTAGTTAAATCTTCTTTGGTGGGAGGGGTCATAGGGGTTTGGTTAGTAACAGCGGAGCCTGATGTCTGCTCCGACGTTGAATAATAAGTGGTTTTGTTACCTTGCGTACAACCGGTTAAAATCAAGAGGGAGACTAAAATAGGAAATATTTTTTTCATATTAATATAGTTAATTATTTATTTAACATAATAATCTTTTTTCATCGCCTGGTCATCTTCACTGCGTTTTTCGGAAATTACTTCTTTGGCTTTCTCTCGTAATTCAGCTAAATCAAGTTCGCTTAATGCCCGACTTCTTTTGGTTAAATAATATTTTTCGTTTAAAGCTGGATCTTCAATAACTTCTGATAACAAAACGTCCAGGATAGCACCAATCTTTGGTCCAGGCTCAATCTGCAGTAATTTCATCATATCATCACCATTGATTTTTAACATCTTCACCGACACCGGATCATGTCGCACTTTTTCCATCATATATTGAAGGTGACGGAGTTTATACGGTAACGCCTTGGCCACGCCTGAGCCCAGGCGATCAGCAATCCGTAAATCAATTAAATCAGCTAAATTCTCTTCACCGACTTTACGAATCAAGCGTCGTACCGCCGCGGCCGTTACTTCTTCAACATTATAGTAAAACATGTGGTTTCTCACCAGATTGACCACCCGCTCAGTATCAACCGTCGAGAATTTCAAACGTTTCATAATGCGCGCCACCATTTTTGCGCCGACCATTTCATGATTGTAAAAAGTTGCGCCGCCGTTAATTATTTTTTTTGTACGCGCTTTGCCGATGTCATGTAATAAACTGGCAAACCGCACTTGCCATTCAGGGTTGGGGCAATGTTTGAGCGACAATAGATTATGATCATAAACCGGGTCGGTATGATGATGATTTTGTTGCATGCCGATACCTTCCTCAAGTTCAGGAATGATGTAATGTAATAATTTTAATTCCTCAAGTTTTCTAATCCCTTCGGCCGGACGATCTGACGCTAAAATTTTAATTAATTCATCTCTGATGCGTTCGTTGGCGATAAATTTAATCGTGCCGGCCATCTTTATAATGCCCCGCTCGGTCTTACCTTCAATACTAAAACCAAGTTGTACGCTCAGTCGTACCGCTCGTAACATCCGCAAGGCATCTTCTTTAAAACGATCGGCTGGCTCACCAACAGTGCGAATAATTTTTTTTTCTAAATCTTTTTGACCACCAAATAAATCAACAATATCACCGTTCGGTGCTAGTGCCAAAGCGTTAATAGTAAAATCACGACGAGCTAAATCTTTGTCCAGACTGTCCTCAAAAATCACCGCGTCCGGACGACGATGATCGCTGTAAGCTTGTTCACTGCGATACGTTGTGACTTCCACCGCCGTAATCAATTCATTTTTTTCATCACGTACCGGTACAATCACGGTACCAAAAGTGTTTTCATAACGACTATCAGCTAGTAACGCGACAATTTCTTCAGGACGAGCGTTCGTTGTAATATCCCAATCTTTGGGCGCAAAGCCTAACAGCCAATCACGCACTGAACCGCCGACTGGATAAGCTTCAAAACCCGCCTCAGCAAGGCGGGTTACAATCGAAGTAATATAATCAGGGATCGTCATTTTTTTCATACTTTAGAAAAGAAATTTTTTCAGTGGAGTTACTCTACCATTAATAATATGTATACCTTCTTTCTTTAATCGGTCAATTTTTGCTTTGGGACCAGAGGCATATCCGCCAATCTCACCATTACTG
>CAZLCH010000054.1:0-3839 GCA_964558025.1 uncultured Gammaproteobacteria bacterium
AACACGCAGTCTGGTTCGTCGTGAACGCATGGGCCATATTAAATTAGAAACCCCCGTAACGCATATTTGGTTTTTACGTGGTTTATCATCAAAAGTTGGTTTAGCGCTTGATCTTTCCATGCAGTCTTTAGAAAAAGTGGTGTACTTTGCGAGCTTTATCATTACCGATGTTAATGAAGAATTAAAGCAAGCAACGCTTGATCAAATTAAACAGGAATATAAAGCCAAGAAAAAAGCTTTAGATATGGATTTTGCTAATCAGGCTGGGCAAGCTAAGTCACAGAAAACCAAATTAACGAAAGAAGGTAAGAGTCAGCTTGAAGCTAATGATGTCACTGAACAAAAAGTTGAAAGTCTGCAAAAGATTCATGACGAAAAACTTTTAAGCTTAGAAGCGGCTTTTAGTCAGGCGCAAAAGGAGTTAAAAGACTTAAAACCATTAACTATTATTTCGGAAAATATTTATCAGAATTTAAGTTTAAAATACGGCCATATTTTTAGCGCTGGCATTGGTGCCGAAGCGATTCGTTCTCTACTTGAACGACTTGATTTAAGTAAAGAAATCAAGCACCTGGAAAAATCGTTGGTTGATGCCGTGGAATCAAAAAAAGATAAACTCATTAAGCGTTTGAAATTTTTTAAGAATCTAAAAGCCAATGATGTTAATCCGGCCTGGATGGTTATGACTGTTATCCCAGTTATTCCCCCTGATTTGCGTCCAATGGTGGCACTTGATGGTGGTCGTTTTGCTACTTCTGATTTGAATGATTTATATCGTCGTATCATTAATCGTAATAATCGTTTAAAGCAATTGGTTGAATTAAATGCCCCAGAAGTTATTTGTCGCAATGAAAAGCGTATGTTACAGGAAGCCGTTGATGCTTTAATTGATAACTCAATTCGTCATGGCAAAACCGTCGTGGCCTCAACTGGTCAAAAACGAATGTTAAAGTCACTGGCTGATTCACTCAAAGGTAAACAGGGTCGTTTTCGTCAGAACTTACTTGGTAAGCGTATTGACTACTCAGGTCGTAGCGTTATTGTGGTGAATCCAAACTTACGTTTGGATCAGTGTGGTTTGCCAAAACGTATGGCGATTGAACTTTTTAAACCGTTTATTATCTCCAAATTAATTGAGCGTGAAATTGTTCATAATGTTCGCAGTGCTTCGCGCTATATTGAAAATGGTCATGATGAAGTTTGGGACATCCTTGAAGAAATTATTCAGGGTGCGTATGTCCTACTAAACCGTGCGCCAACGTTGCACCGTCTTGGTATCCAAGCTTTTAGACCAATTTTAATTGAAGGTTTGGCCCTCCAGATTCACCCTTTAGTTTGTACTGCTTTTAATGCTGACTTCGACGGTGACCAGATGGCCGTCCATGTACCATTAACGATTGAAGCGATTGCTGAAGCACGTGATTTAATGTTGGCTTCCCATAACTTATTAAAACCAGCGACCGGTGATCCAGTGGTCGCGCCGGCCCAGGATATTGTTTGGGGTAGTTTTTATATGACCAGTCTCGAAGATGAGAGTAAAGAAGCTAAGCGTTATTTTTATTCTCCACTGGAAGCTAAGGCCGCCTATCAACTCAAAGGTATTTCCTTACGCGAAAAAATTAAAGTCTTATTTGAGAATCAAGGCGTCATCGAAACCCCGGTTGGCCGTATCATTTTTAATGATGTTTTGCCGGTTGATTTACGTTATATTAACGAAGTCATTGGTAAAAATACTGTTAATACATTGATCAAAGAGTGTTATCGTCGTCATGGGGAAGAGATGACCGTTCGTTTACTGGATGAAATGAAAAAAGTCAGTTTCGCCTATATTACCAAAAGCGGTTTGTCGTGGAGTATGGGTGACTTACCAGATTCCGACAATATCGAAAAAATAATTACTGAAGCCGAAAGTAAAGCCGAGGAAATTATGAATTACTATAATGAAGGTTTATTAACGGAAAGTGAACGTTATAGCAAAACGATTGAGTTATGGACAAAGGTGAAAGAAGAAATTTCAGCGATTTGTACCGAAACGCTTGATACCAATGGGCCAGTGTACTCAATGATTAAATCTGGTGCCCGTGGTAACTGGGCGCAGTTGACTCAGATTCTGGGTATGAAAGGTTTGGTTACCTCGCCCTCAGGTCGAATTATTGAACTGCCGGTTAAAGGCAACTTTAAAAAAGGTTTTGATGTCTTAGAATATTTTATTGCTACTCACGGTGTACGTAAAGGTTTATCTGATACTGCTCTGCGAACTTCAAACGCCGGTTATTTAACCCGTCGATTGGTTGACGTGGCGCAAGATGTTGTGATTATGGCCGAAGATTGTTCCAGCACCTCAGGTATTATGATTACCAAGGCGGAGAGTGAAGAAATGGGACGGCCGTTAATTCGTCGCATTGTCGGTCGGTATGTTGTCAGCGATGTTAAAAACGCTAAGGGTAAAGTTTTAATCAAAGCGGGTGAGTTAGTCACTGAAGATGATGGTGATAGATGTAATCAGGAAGATATTTTAGAAGCGGAAGTTCGTTCAATCTTACATTGCCAACTACATCGTGGCGTTTGTCAGAAATGTTACGGTTATGATTTGGCCTATAATAAATTGGTAAAGATCGGTACGGCGGTTGGTATTATTGCCGCGCAATCAATCGGTGAACCAGGCACACAGTTGACAATGCGTACTTTCCACAGCGGTGGTGTGGCGGATCAAGATGATATTACCCAAGGTTTGCCGCGCGTAGAAGAAATTTTTGAAGCCCGCTCACCAAAGCGCAAAGCTTTTATCGCTGAAGTCGCTGGTACCGTTAAAATTACCGATATTCGTGCCGAGGGCGGTCAGCACAGTCGTTTAGTGGCGATTGCCCATGAAGGTGAAGAGACCGATAAATATTATTATGCCGAAGCAGTTTTAGCTGAGAAAAATATTGCCGCTCATGCTACTACAGAAAAGCCAGGTGTTAAAAAGAAGAAAGTTAAGCCAGAAGTTTTAGTTTCTGAGGGTGAGACTGTTAAAAAAGATACACCATTATTTAAAGCCGGAACAGTCACTGTCAAAGCGACTCGCGGTGGCGTTGTGAGCGTTGAAGAAAAATACGTCAAAGTTATTACACCGGTGGAAAAAACTAAAGAATATATTATTCCTCGTACCTTCACGGTCTGGGTTAAAGACGGAGAAATGGTTTCAGTTGGTCAGCAGTTAAGTGATGGTAGTCTTGATCTCCAACACTTATATGAATTACGCGGATTGGCTGAGACTCAGCGTTATATTGTTAAAGAAATTCAGTATGTTTACTCATCCCAGGGTCAGCCGTTGAATGATAAACACATTGAAATTATCGCCCGTCAGATGTTTTCTCGCGTCTATATTGAAGACGCGGGCGAAACTGACTTTTTAGTCGGCGAGATTATTGAGAAATCGGTTTTTGATCGCCAGAATGCTTTGGCAAAAGAAAATGGCAAAAAAATTGCTACCGGTCGTCAACTTCTCATGGGTATGACCAAGGCGTCTTTGACAACCAATAGTTTCTTATCCGCCGCTTCTTTCCAAGAGACTGCTAAAGTGTTGATTGATGCGGCTATTACCGGCAAGGTTGATAATCTTGAAGGTTTGAAAGAAAATGTTATTATCGGGCGCCCAATTCCGGCTGGTACTGGTTTTGTGCCGAACGAGTCATAGAATGTTTAGAGAAAAAACCGCGATCATTCGCGGTTTTTTTTGTTGGTTGTCGAGCAAATTATTTTTTGCTATAGTCATACTATCTCTCCGAAATTAATTTTTTTATATGACAGCCGAGATAACTCTCACTGAAGTTTTAAGTATTATGAATGAAGCCTTT
>CAZLCH010000055.1:0-3801 GCA_964558025.1 uncultured Gammaproteobacteria bacterium
GAATTATTGGTTTCTGAGCTTGTCGCCCAATCTAACCTCACCTCGCTACCATTGACCGTACTGGAGAATGAACTGAGTTCGATGGGGAGAGCGGTATCAAATTCATGTCGCATAATCACTCCCTCAGCGCCAACAACAAAAAGTGCTTCAAGTCCAGCAACTGCTAACTCTCTGAAACCTCGATCACTTATGTTTGGCGGTTGATATGTTGTATCAAGTGACCAACTAATACCAGTACGTTTCCATATACAAGACTGATACTGTCCTAAAACAGAATTATATAACCATCCGGCGGCATAACCTTCCATTTCAAAGGAAAATAATGCTTGTACAGAGCCCACTTCAGGTAATGTAGTCTGAGTCCATGAAACTCCCCTGTTTGTTGAAGTGCTTATAACAGCGAGGTTTGTATCTATGGCTGTACCACCTATAAAGAAAATTGGCGGTTCAACACCAAAAGAAGAATCAACTTCAAAGGAATATGAAAATATTCCATGTGTACTCTGATTCTGCCAATTATTGTTATCAAATTTCCAGCATTCATTAAGTGTTACAGCAAATAAGTTACCGCCGCTTATTCTAATGTTATTTAGAAAAAGGGCATTATTAATGGTGGTTGTTGTAAAGGTTAAACCACCATCTTCTGAATAAATTACCGTTCCAAAAAGAGTCGAAATATATATACTTTGTGTATTAATAATGCAAATATCGGATACGTAGTCTGTTAGCTGGTAACTTAATTCTGTCCAGTTGATACCATGATTGGTAGTTTTTAAAACTACCCCTGATCCATTATCATAACAAGCGGCATAACCCACATTGTTATTATTAGGCGCAAATCCGATCGCTCTTGGAACCTGATTACCTGAATAAACCGTATCCCAAGAGTTACCGCCATTAGTTGTTCTACAAATTTTGTAAAACGTACCAATCACGCCGGTGTTTTGATCGGTGAATGCCACTGTAAAAATTGAAGTGTTAACCGGTGAATTGACTGACTCCCATAAAGCTTTTCCGTCTTTCGTTATTGCGATAGTTGTTGTCGCCATGAAAATAAAAAAAATAAGAATGTTTTTCATTTCTTAATCCCCCTCCTTTAGGGTTATTTTGTGTTTTACTTTATTGATTATTTTTTAATTTTTTAAGAACTAAACTTTAACTAAGATATATTATATTTTTATCAATTTGTCAATATTCAAGAGAAAAACTAAATTTTTATGATATTCTTATTCTTCAACTCTTTAACAAACTTAATCAACAAATGAAACTTCAAAATGATACATTCCCATACTACAAACACCACGTAAAGTTGTACCAATGGCTTGATTTGGTACCTCAATGTCAGTAACACCAGTAGCCGGCAAAGTATTACTATATGCTAACGTTGGAATACGCAAAGCCGACGAACAATCAAAGGTTGAGTTAGTTTTGATTCGTAGGATGGTTGGTACATTAGCTTTGGCCGTGGTCATTCGAGGTGCATAACCACCCTTGGCAGTAATTTCAATAATTTGCTTACCTTCAGAAGTAGTGACGTTTTGGCTGAGTGACTGAACGCTGGTATAGTTTGTCACCTTCGACGCTTTTGGTTTAAAAATGACAAACAAAGCAATCACAACAATACCTAGACCGATGATAATAATAGCTCTTTTCATAATAGTAGATTTTAATTAGAAAATAATAATTGGTGGCAAAATACCGACTGCGGTTAAACTATTAATAATATTAAATAATCCGAATAAAATAATTATCAAACCAACAGTTTTAAAAAATAATCTTTTACGGCGCCCCTCGGGTATTGTCACTGAACTAAAACTCATCAATGCTAAAACAGGTAGTGTCCCTACAGCAAATATTAGCATTGTTACTGCGCCCGACACAAAACTACCGGTTGACAGTGCATAAACTTGCATTGACTGTGTGAAACCACATGGTAAAAAAAACGTCGCAACGCCAAGTAAAACTGGGGTTAAAGTATGATTTAATTTTGCTATGCTTAATGATCGTTCTGTAATAAACTTTGGCAAAGTCGGTTGCAGTCGCTTGGTCCATATAAAGAGATTAAGTAAATTTAAACCAAGAATGATCATTATACTACCAATAATAAAACTCAAAATAAAAGTACTCATAATACCAAGAGTAAACACTGAACCAATCATACCAATCACACCGCCTAAAACAAAAAAAGCTAACAAACGACTAACATGAAATAATACCTGTGACTTAATAATACTACCACTACGAGCAAAGGTAGCTGACATTGATAAAACTAAACCGCCCACCACCGCCATACAGGTTGAAAGCGAAGCGATAACACCAAGCACAA
The DNA here is from genome assembly GCA_964558025.1 of uncultured Gammaproteobacteria bacterium. Lineage (GTDB taxonomy): Bacteria > Patescibacteriota > Patescibacteriia > Patescibacteriales > Patescibacteriaceae > Patescibacterium. The sequence continues at coordinate 2,327 of CAZLCH010000055.1, forward strand.
AAGCGGTTGTGTAGGTTACAGTCGTACTATTCACCAGGTTAACGATACCTAACTTCTGTAGCCAAATAAAGAAAATAATAAAAAGTAAGGCAAGAGGTATTGCAATATAAAAATCCTGACGATGTAAAGAAAAATCCTTTTTGTCAGATGACAATGAATAACCGTGTTTGGCTAATGTTTGGGTCAACTCTTCAGCGATCTCACTGGCTGACATCGCGCCAAAATCACCTGTCACTTCAACAGAGCACGTCGCGAGGCGGGAGCGAGCAGAAGTAATTTTTGGGTGATCACGTAACTCACTATCAGTTAATAATACACAAGCCTGACAATGCATGCCATTAACATAAAACGTATAGGTTTGCTCATGAGTAGTTTCCATAACTAGATTTTCTTAGTTTTAAGACGGAGTGAATTCATTATGACTGAGACACTAGAAAAAGCCATGGTTACTGCCGCTAACACTGGATTTAACAGCCAACCCAAGATAGGATACAGTACTCCGCCTGCGATCGGAATACCAACGGTGTTATAGGCAAAGGCCCAAAACAAATTTTGCTTAATACCGCGCATAGTGAATTTTGAAATAGTAAAAGCCTTAACTAATTTTGTAATATCGCCATGAAGCAAAACTATATCAGCCGTTTCAATCGCAACATCAGTACCGGTCGCCATCGCAATACCAATATCAGCCTGTGCTAAAGCTGGTGCATCATTAACACCATCACCAACCATAGCGACGATTGCACCTTGTTGTTGTAATTCTATAACTTTATCAAGTTTATCAGCCGGCATCACTTCAGCAATTACTTCGTCAATACCGACTTCTTCGGCAATAGTATGGGCGACTTTCACTGTATCACCAGTCATCATAATAATTCTAATACCACGGTGATGTAAGGCTTTAATCGCTTCAAGTGCTAGCGGACGAACCATATCAGTCACGCTTACACTACCGATTATCCCTTTTTCAGAGGCTAACAATATACTACCCTTGAGTCGTAAACCTTCTTCCACTAAAATCCCCTTGTCTTTTAAGAGCGCGCTGTTACCAGCATAATAACGCCGACCGTTAATAATACCAGTCACTCCCCTACCTCGTATACTATCAAAATCTTTAACCGACTGTGTTAGTATATTTTTTTCTCGAGCATAGATGAGAATTGCTTGTGCGAGCGGATGTTCAGAATGAACTTCTAATGAAGCGAGTAAAGAAATAACCTCGCTTTCAGTTATTGTATCGTCTATTACCTCAATCAAACTAATGGTCGGGTGACCTTTCGTGATAGTACCAGTCTTATCAACCACTACCACTGTCGTGCGTTGTAATGTTTCAAGTACCTCTGCATTTTTAATAAAAATCCCAAGAGAGGCGGCCTTGCCAACGCCAACTATCATGGCGGTCGGGGTTGCTAAGCCAAGTGCGCACGGACACGCAATAATCAGAATACTAACAAATGAAATAAGGCCATATGACA
>CAZLCH010000056.1:0-3711 GCA_964558025.1 uncultured Gammaproteobacteria bacterium
GGGCAATTTTAGTTGTGTCTGCGACTGATGGTCCAATGCCTCAGACGCGCGAACACATCTTACTTGCTCGTCAGGTTGGTGTGCCGTATATCGTAGTCTTTTTAAATAAGTGCGACATGGTTGAAGATAAAGAACTGATTGATTTGGTTGAAGAGGAAGTTAAAGATTTATTAAAGAAATATGAATTTCCTGGTGATACTACACCGATTATTCGTGGTAGCGCCTTAAAAGCTTTGGAAAATCCAAGTGGTGAATATGGTCAGGCAGTGCTTGATTTAGTTAAAGCGCTTGATGACTATATTCCTGAACCAGTGCGTGATACTGATAAGCCATTCTTGATGCCAATTGAAGATATTTTCTCAATTGAGGGTCGTGGTACGGTTGTTACTGGTCGTGTTGAACGCGGTATTATCAAAGTTAACGATGAAGTTGAAATTGTTGGTTTGGCTGATACTGCAAAAACAGTTGTTACTGGTATTGAAATGTTTAACAAACAGCTTGATCAAGGTCAGGCCGGAGATAATGCTGGTTTGCTTTTACGCGGTACAAAAAAGGATGATGTTCAACGTGGTCAGGTATTGGCAAAAACAGGTTCAGTAACACCTCATACAGAATTTGAATGTGAAGTTTATGTTTTAAGTAAAGAAGAAGGTGGACGCCATAAGCCATTCTTTAAAGGTTATAAACCACAATTCTATATTCGTACCACTGATGTTACTGGTGAAGTAGAATTACCAGCTGGTACTGAAATGGTTATGCCAGGCGATACTGTTAACTTAACCGTTAAGTTGATTTCTCCAGTTGCTTTGGAAGAAAAGCAACGTTTCGCGATCCGCGAAGGTGGCCGTACGGTTGGTGCTGGTGTAGTCGTTAAAATTCTTAAGTAAAGATACTGTCCCGCCCTTATTACAAGGGCGGGATTAATCTGTACTTAATTAATTAAGTCAGTAGTAATAAATTAGATTATCTATGACCGAAGTTGCGAGTAAGACGGCCGTTTCCGGACCGGCTCAGGATTTCAAACAACGTGTTCGTATTAAGATTCGTTCGTTTGATCATAAAATCATTGACCAGTCAACGAAGATTATCGTTCAGACCGTAAAGCGTACGGGGGCTAATTTATATGGCCCAATTCCGCTACCAACGGAAAAACGAAAATACACCGTTAATGCTTCGACTTTTGTTCATAAAGATTCTCGAGACCAGTTTGAGATGAGAACGCATAAGCGTTTACTTGATATTATCGAGCCATCGGCCGCAACCATCGAAGCCTTAAGTAATCTTAATCTGCCGACTGGTGTAGATATTGAAATTAAAATGTAGTACTGATCTGATATTTCTTCCTTAATCTTTTTATAAAGCAGTGGGGGAGAAAAGCATCGGATTGATAAGGAATTATAAACCATTGAATCATTGTTTTCGTCATTCGTGAAAAAATCACAACCGACCCTCTGATCATAGAGTTGCGTCGCGTCGACGTTAGTCAATGACTGGTTTAGAAAACCGGTTTTTTTATTTAGTAATTATGAAATTCATTCTTGGCAAAAAAATTACCATGACTCAAGTCTGGCAGGGAGAAACTGTTGTTCCCGTGACCAAGGTTGAAGCCGGCCCATGTACGATTCTACAATTAAAAACTAATGCCCAAGACGGCTATACGGCGGTTCAAGTTGGTTATGGTAGTCGTCGCGCTAGTTTGATTTCCAAAGCCTTAAAGGGCCATTTTCAAAATTTAGGTGATTTTCGTTTTGTTCGTGAATTTCGCGTGACTGATAGTGATCAGAGTAACTTAAAAACTGGTGATGTTATTACGGTGAAGACCTTTGCCCCTGGTGATAAATTAACAGTGGTTGGTATTTCCAAAGGTAAGGGTTTTCAAGGTGTCGTAAAACGTCATGGTTTTCATGGTCAGGACGCAACCCATGGTAATAAAGATCAGCTTCGTATGTCAGGTTCGGTTGGTGCCGGTGGTGTACAACACGTTTTTAAAGGTTTACGTATGGGTGGTCGTATGGGTGGTGATCGTGTGACGCTTCATGACGTCGAAGTTGTAACTGTTGATGAAGCTTCTAATAGTATATTACTAAAAGGCGCCGTACCAGGTGCTCGTAACGGCTTAGTGTTATTGTCAGCTAACGGTGAATTAATCACCGGCGCGATTGAGCCAGCGGTTGAAGCTGAACCAGAACAAGTTATAGAAACAGCTGAGCAAGAGAACGTTGAAACTCGGGAAGCAATCGAAGAAAAAGTTGAAGAAGCTCCAGCCGATACTGAAGTAAAAGAAGAAGTTAAAACTGAAAAAGAAGTTGAAGCACCGGTTAATGAGGAAATTTCAGCAGTGAGTGAGACTCCAATCGAAGAGACTCCAGCTTCTGAACCAACTACAAAAGAAGAATCTGATCAGCCAACTGAAGCAGTAGTCGCTGAAAGTGAAAAAACTAATTAATATGATGAACGAAAAAGTTTACAATGCAAAAGGTGAGAGCGTTGGCGAAATTCAGTTATCTGAAAGTGTTTTTGGTCAACCTAACAATGAAGCTTTAGTTCATCAGGCGGTTGTGGCCCAACGGGCTAATGAACGTCAAGTATTAGCCCATACCAAAGATCGTAGTGAAGTTCGTGGTGGTGGTAAAAAGCCATGGCGTCAGAAAGGCACTGGTCGAGCTCGTGCTGGTTCAAGTCGTAGTCCATTATGGATTGGCGGTGGTGTTACCTTTGGTCCAACTAAAGGCCGTAATTTTTCTAAAGGTTTAAATGTTAAAATGAAACGCCAGGCTTTGCGCGTTGTGTTATCTGACAAAGTTACTACTAAAGCGTTGATTATTCTTGATGAGTTTGTAATGGATGATTATAAAACTAAAACGTTTAAAGCCATGATTGATAGTCTGTGTGAAAAGGTTTTTGCGACTGACAAGGTCTCAGTTTTGATGATTGATAAGGCACCGAGCGGTATGGTAAAAAACTCAGCGCGTAATCTGTCTGGCGTTAAACTACTGGGCGTTGATAATATTAATATTGTTGATATATTAAAGTTCCGTCAGATTGTAGTCACAAAACAGGCTTTGGCAGTTCTTGAGGAACGTTATAAAAAATAATATATGTCACTGTTTAAAACCGCTACTAAAGAAACCGAGAAAGCTTCGACCAAAAAGTCGGATGATACAAGTATGAAAGCTTTGTATAGCGATGAAATAGCCGCTGAAAATCATAAGAAAACCAGTGCCGGTAAAAGTAATTCTGCCCATCGAATTCTGATGCGTCCACTTATTTCTGAAAAAGCTTCGCGTCAACAGACCTTGAACCAATATTTTTTTGCAGTCGCGCTGACAGCTAATCGAATTGAAGTCGCCAAAGCAGTTCAGGCAGTTTATGGTATTAAACCAACTAAAGTAACGATTATTCGAAGCGAAGGTAAATCACGTCGTTTTGGTCGTACGGTTGGTAAACGCAAGGATTGGAAAAAAGCAATTGTTTCATTACCTAAAGGTAAAACTATTAGTCTCTACGAAGGGGTATAATATATGGCAATCAAAAAAGTAAAACCAACCAGTCCCGGACGACGCTCATCAAGTTATGAGGATTTTTCTGACATTACCACCAGAAAGCCTGAGCGTTCATTATTAATATTTAGAAAACAACACGCTGGTCGTAACGCTCAGGGAAAAATTACCGTTCGTCACCAGGGCGGTGGCGTTAAGCGCTATATCCGTT
>CAZLCH010000057.1:0-3704 GCA_964558025.1 uncultured Gammaproteobacteria bacterium
AATATTATTGTCACCGGCGATATGGATACGTTACAGTTGATTAATGAACACACCAAAGTCTACACGATGAGTCGCGGCTTAAATGATAGTATACTCTATGATGAAAAACAGGTAGCGATAAAATATGGTTTAACGCCTGAACAAATTATTGAATACAAAGCGTTACGCGGTGATCCGAGTGATAATATTCCGGGGGTTAAAGGCATTGGTGAAAAAACGGCCGTTGAATTATTACAAGAATTTAAAACTGTCAAGAACTTATATAAAAATATTAAATCAACTAAAATTAAAGATCGTATTCGAGAATTATTAGTTGAGTATAAACAAGACGCCTTAATGAGTCATGATTTAGCCACTATTCGTCGCGATGTTACCTTTCCGTTTGATCCACAAAAATTACACTTTGGCGGTTTTGATCGTGCAAAAGCGACGGCTCTTTTTAACGAACTGGAATTCAAATCACTGCTCCCCCGTTTAATCCAAACCGGTGTAGCTGATAAAAAAGCCGCCGCTCTTTTAGCCACTGCCCGAGCCGAGGATAAATTTATTCGTAATACTTCTCATTTTAAATATAAAGTCATTGCCACTGATAAGGCTTTTAGCGCTTTTTTAAAGAATCTACAAAAACAAAAATACTTTGCCTTTGATACAGAAACCAGCGACTTAGATGCTTTTACGTCTGATCTTTTAGGGTTAAGTTTTAGTTGGAAAGCCGGCGAAGCTTATTTTATCTCGGTTAAACAATCTTCAATCAATACTCATCAAGGCGGCGGTGATTTATTTAATTGGCAAGGCAAAACTAATAAAACTAAAATTCATCCCTGGCTTTTAAAATTAAAACCTTTTCTAGAAAATAAAACTATTAAGAAAGTTGGCCATAATGCCAAGTTTGATATTAAAATCTTAAAACAATTTGACATTAATGTAGTTGGCTTAGATTTTGACACGATGATCGCCGCCTATATTTTAAACCCCGGAAGTCGGCAATATAGCCTTGATAATTTGGCCTTACGCTGGCTTAACTTTGAAAAAATTTCTGGTGATGACCTTTTGGGCACTGGTAAAGGTAAGCTGTCTTATTCAGCCGTGCCAGTCGAAAGGCTCGGGAATTATGCGTGCGAGGATGCTGACGTAACTTTTCAGCTCTGGCAAATTTTAGAAAAAGAGTTAGTTAAAAATAATTTACAAAAAATTCTTACCACTATTGAAGTTCCCTTGATTGATTGTTTGATTGATATGGAATTGGCTGGCATTAGCCTAGAAACAAGTTATTTAAAAAAATTAGCCAAAGAGTTTGATCAAAAAATATCCAGTTTGGAAAAAACAGCTTGGAAGTTATGTGGCAAAGAGTTTAACCTATCTTCACCTAAACAACTACAGGCAATATTATTTTCCGATCTTAAAATCTCCACTGCCGGTTTAACTAAAACCAAAACCGGTATTTCCACTGGCGCTGATGAATTACTTAAACTCAAAGGCCGTCATAAGGTGGTTGATGTTATTCTTGAATATCGCGAATTAACTAAGCTAGCTTCTACCTATGTTCGAACTTTACCGGAATTAATTAATCCCGTGACCGGCCGAATCCATACTTCTTTTAATCAAACGATTGCCGCTACTGGTCGTCTTTCTTCGATTGACCCAAACCTACAAAATATTCCGATCCGAACTGAGCTAGGACGAAAAATTCGAGCCGCTTTTATTGCTAAAAAAGGTTGTGAGTTAGTGAGTTTTGATTATTCACAAATTGAATTACGTTTAGCCGCTCATCTTTCAAAAGATCCGGGATTGATTAAAGCCTTTAAAAATCAAGAAGACATTCATGCCGCGACAGCCGCGACGATTGCCCATATTCCGATAACAAAAGTGACGGCTGAAATGCGTCGTCACGCCAAAGCGATTAATTTTGGTATTTTATATGGTCAAGGACCACACGGTTTGGCTCAAACGGCGGATATTTCCTATGAAGAAGCTCGAAATTTTATTGACGATTATTTTGCAGCTTATGGAAAAGTTAAGCAATATATTGATATAACCTTAGAGCAGGCAAGAAAAAAAGGTTATGTTGAAACTCTATTTGGCCGCAAACGTTATTTAGAAGAGATTAATGCTTCTAACATGATGATTCGCAAAGGAGCCGAACGCATGGCCATTAATGCGCCGATCCAAGGTACAGCCGCTGACCTGATTAAACTAGCCATGATTCAAATTGAAACTTTTATCAACCAACACTATAAAGGAAAAGTGGCTTTATTACTGCAAGTTCATGACGAATTAGTTTTTGAAGCTGAGCCAAATATTATTAAAGACATTACTCCCCACATTAAAAAAATTATGGAAGGGGTGATAAAGTTGTCAGTCCCGATTATTGTTGACGCTAAGCGAGGTCATAACTGGGTAGAAATGAAGCCGATATGAAATTAAAAGATATAACCAAAGAAAAAATTGCCTTGGTGGGGCTTGGTTCGGAAAATTTTGCCTGGTTACAATTTTTACATAAAAAATCAATGGCTGTACCAGTGACTATTGTGGCCTTTCAGACACGCGCGCAGATGGCACAACAATATCCGGCCTTAAAAAAGTGGCACAATATAAAATGGGTAACCGCTGAACCAAATTTTTCTCAACTCAAAAATTACAGTTTAATTATTAAATCACCCGGCGCTTTTTTTTCTCCGAGATTACGACAACAACTTAAAAAGGTTGGAGTAACCATCACTTCACCTATGCAATTATTTTTAGATTTGTGTCCATCTAAGAATACTATCGGGATCACTGGCACTAAAGGTAAAGGCACAACTTCTAGTTTAATAGAAGCGATATTAAAAAAAGCCGGCAAGCAAGTCTGGCTTGGCGGCAATATTGGTCTGGCGCCATTTACGTTTCTTAATAAAATAAAAAAATCTGATTGGGTAATTTTAGAGCTGTCCAGTTTTCAACTTGAAGATATAACCACCAGCCCCCACATCGCTGTTTTCACTAATTTTTCTTCTGAACACTTAGCGCCGGCTGATAAAAATAATCCAAATTATCACCCCTCCCTTAATCACTATTGGCAAGCAAAATCTAATCTACTACGCTTTCAAGCAAAAAATGATGTGGCAATAATTAATAAAAAACTAAAGAATAGGGTTGGAAAAATAAAAGCCAAAAAAATATTTTTTACTACCTCATCATTACCTTCGCAACTTCCTGGTGATCATAATAAAGAAAACATTGCCGCGGCGGTGGCGGTTGCTACAACGATTAAAATTTCAGAAAAATATATCACTCAAGCCGTGGAAAATTTTAAAGGTTTGCCGTATCGACTGGAAAAAATTGCTACAAAAAATGGTATCACATATTACAATGATAGTTTTGCCACAACGCCCTCAGCCACTATCACCGCTCTCAAAGCTTTTAAACAGCCAATTATCCTTATTGCTGGCGGGGCTGACAAAGGTTCTGATTTTTCCTCTTTGGCTAAAGTTATAAAACAAAAAACTAAGGCGGTTATTTTATTTAAAGGTACGGCTTTAAAGAAACTACAAGTTGCTTTAAAACAAGTCGCCTATAAAAACGACAATATAAAAATAGCAAGCAGTATGGCTGAAGCTATGGCTCAGGCTCAAAAACAGGCCTCTAAAGGAAATATTATTCTTATGTCCCCGGCTTGTGCGAGTTTTGGATTATTTAAAAATTATAAAGATCGCGGAGAACAATTT
>CAZLCH010000058.1:0-3694 GCA_964558025.1 uncultured Gammaproteobacteria bacterium
ATTATGAATGAAGCCTTTCAACGCTTGGAAGATTCAATCCAGGCTTTAACGCTTCGGTTTGATCGTTTGGAAGCAAGAGTTGAAAGGTTGGAAATAAAAGTTGAAAAGATTGAAAAAGAGTTAGGTTTTATTGGCGGTATGGTGATGACAACTCAATCCCAAGTAGAAAGATTAGTGGTTATCTTGGAAACTAATCAGGTAATAACACCATACGAAGCCGGCCAGGTTCTTGCCCAGCCAGTGACGGCCACCGTTTAAACTTAGTAAAAGTTAAAAATCGCTATTCTTTGGAATAACGATTTTTTAATTAAACGCTTGGCTGATTTGTTTGATAGTCTCAAGTTTATTTAATTTAGTTTTAAAGTTTGAAGCATTAAGAATTTCGATAAGAATCGGTTTGCCGGCCGGGGAGAGATGCACTAAAAAATTTCCAAATTCGCGTACATGACTGATTTTCCCCTTGGCGATTTCCCAGCTGATAATATTGGCTTCAAGATCATAATGCATACATTCTTAGTAACTAGTTTTTAGTCGGGTAAAAAGTTATCACATTTATCGTACCAGACTCTTTTTCGTAAATAACTTTTAGCCCATCTTTTTCGGCGGTATAATATTTATTAATTTTGCCACGTTGTTCGGGTGTGCGTAGAGTCTGCTCAACTTGTTCTTTTCTGATAAAGACTTGATGCTCATTTAAAAGGTTAAATTTGTGATTAGCGTAACTGGTAAAATAAATCATATAGCAAGCGAGTAATAATTTATTTATATTTTGACTTTATAGATACCAGTGGCTTTTTCCGCTTCCGCACAACTATTAAACCAAATATCAAAGCGACGGCCAGTAATTAAAGCCCCTTTGTCCGTAATCGTATATTCTTTGCCATCAATTTCAACGCGGCTTTTTTTCATAAAACACTTCCAATCAGCCGCCACATGGCCAGCTTCAGGTTTGAGAGTTGAGGCGGTTTGATGGCAATAGTCGATACTACCATCATCAAATTCTTTACAACCCTGCCAACTTAGTGATGAGGAACGACAATTTTTTTCTTCAGTTTTTCCGTTGGGACATGAGCAGTTAAGGGCGGTTGAACAGAGAAAAGCTTCACGACTGCGAAAATCATCTGCCCGTGGTTTACAGTAGCCGGTGACAAAAGCTTCAAAATAGCCATCTTTTTTTTCTTGTTCAGAGAAATCAGCACAGGAACGTTCCGAGTAATCAGAGCGGATATCTTCCAGTGATTTTGTTAGTAGCAACCGATACAGTTTAAAACGATTGGCATAAAAACCATCCGGAGTGAGAAGGTGAAAAATTGCGAAAGCAATGACTATCAAAATAATTATTTTTAAGATTTTTACCATACTAAAGTTACAAGCACTGTTCTTTCCCCGCCTTTTTTGCCGCAGTCTCTATCAATTTGATCTAGATCAGCTTTTTTTCTGCTATTATATCCTTGCCTGTTGGCTGAATCATTAATACAAATACTATTGCCACTTTTGTTAAAACCAGCAATAAAGTGACCAGCTTTGGTAAATTGACAATTAGGAAAACCATGACTCTGTCCGCTTACTCGAATTACCATCATTGGTTTTTTCCCCTGACTTTGCAATTCATCCATTTTAACACCAGCACTTTTTGCACTATCAAAATAGGCAGTATTAAGACCTATACCTTTAAATAAGTCCGGCATCTGACTAGAGTAAGAACCATCAGTGCCTGCACCAACCTTGTATTTGCCCATTAATTGAATCCATTGATCTAGGTTATAATTTTTTCCTTGACAGCGAGCAACGACCCAGGTTGCTATTGCTCCACAACCGTTTGGTCCAATGTCTCCAGTTCTAGTACCAGCCTCATTAATAAATTTTACGCCTGTATAGTCTCGTTGAAATTCCCAGGGACAGCCACAATTTGTATTACTAGTTCCACTAGTACTGGTGTTATCTACGTTTGTTAGTCTTCCTTCTAAGCCAGTCAATCCATCTTCTTCGTGAGGAGCTATTGTATCAGGCAAGTTTTTTCTTTGCATGTAAGTTATTTTTAAAGGTGATAGTTTAGTTAAAGCCGGATTAACAAAGTTAAGAATCATGTAAGAAGTAAAGGCAATTAAGACACCGATTAGACTGCCGCCAACCCATTCTTTAGCATTCGCAATCCGTTCTTGGTTACCGCCGGCCGTTACCCAGATAATACCCGCAATCATCATCGTGATAACCGCCAGAATAGTGATGGCGCCTAAACCATATTGATACAATCCATTGATATATTCAGGGAGCCATGGAGTTGTACATTCAGTTTCGGTACAGGTTGAGGGTTTCATGAGCAATCCTGGAATTTTAACCGCTAACTCAGGAATAGCAATCGGGTCTCTAATGACCGGCGTTGAAGAACCAAGATCTTCGGCAAGAGTACTGTCAGTACCGATAGTTAAACTGGCAACTAAAGATAATGTTCCTATAAAGGCGAATAAGAAAGTTTTTTTTATTTTTCTATTCATAATTTCTGGCAATAAGAATCCCAGCGGTTACGAGCGTAAAAAAAACCGCTACCGAACTGATAATTATTATTCTTTTTGAAGCTGTTTTTTGACAACAACACATTGAATCAAACACAGAGTTTTTTTGAGCCGAGCAGATATTCTGTTGTACCCATGTTTCTTTATTATTACCTAAACGACGTTGACAAGCATTTGTATCCTGAGTCTCTGCCTGTATCCAGCGACATTCCTGAGCGCTAACTATTTTTATAGGTACTATAATACAAACAATAATAATACCTATTTTGGCAAAATTATAAATTACGTTTTGTTTTTCGATATACAACATAACTTATTCCACCCATGATAAAAATAATGAGAGTAACCGACCTCCATGGGAAGGTGGTTTTAGTCGATCGTTGTTGTAAATTTATTCTACCATTATTACCAATTATCTGACCATTATTTTTTTCAAGCTGTGATAATGTTTCACGATTATAGCGAACATTCGAAGAAGAGCAATCTTCGAGACAGGATGATTCTGTTTCTCCTTTATTAAACTCACAGACACCATTCCCGTTACAGGTAGCAAGATCTTTTATATTTTTTTCGAGCAACAAATTTTTAGTGTGAGCATCTTGAATATCAAGCTTAGTTGCTAAGCTAAAGTAGGGTAGAGTGAGCGTAAAATTACCGTAACCATAATTATCTCCTTGAGCAAAAAGTTCATTATTATCTTTGTCATAGAGGCGAACTATCATATCATAGTTCGAAAGATCATCTGGTATTCGACTTGGTGAGGGAGCTAAATAAGTATTATGATCAACTAAAACCCCCTCATTATTGAAAGTAAGTTTTTTAGTTTGAGGATCGAAGGATAGATTAAGGAATAATGTCTCTGCTTTGGCAAGCAAGGGTATGTTTAGAAACAGTAAGATAAGGAAACAAATAAAAAATTTCATATAATTATCTCATTATAAGATCCAAGTCTTTATTATGTGGTTGTTCTCCACATTTATTATTGTAGTAATCCGCTACTCGTTCACAATAGTTTTGTTGTCCACACTTATCTGGTTTTCCGGTATTATAGTAACCGCCGATTTTTATCATATCAAGTTCACCACCAAGTCTACCAAAATAATCTTCCGCAATTAATTTTGCCGCACAATTAACCGCCAGTTGTATATCATCTTTGACTTTTTGGCATGTTTCGGTGTCAC
>CAZLCH010000059.1:0-3693 GCA_964558025.1 uncultured Gammaproteobacteria bacterium
TTTATCGTATCAGACAAAAAATAATAGTACCAACAAAAATAAAAGCAGTGATCATTCTCTTAATGACATTTTCTTTTTTAAATTTTATACTCATTATTTCTTATGCCTAAAACTACCTCCGCGACGCGCGTGCTTTCACCGCGAACGTATTTTACCGCCCAGGACGCGGTTATTCCCATGCCGGATTTGATTGAGGTGCAAAAAGACTCATACGCTTGGTTTTTACGAGAGGGTCTGGCTGATTTGTTTGATGAAATTTCACCCATCACTGATTTTATCGGTCGTGAATTAGAATTACATTTTGGCAAATATTATTTTGATGAAGCTAAGTTTAATGAAACCGAAAGTAAAGCCAAGAATATTACCTATGAAGCTTCACTACGCGTGGAAGTAACACTTCTTAATAAAAAAACCGACACCAAGGTAACCCAAGAAGTCTTTTTAGGTGATTTTCCGTTAATGACCAAGAACGGTACCTTTATTATTAATGGTATTGAACGGGCGATTGTCTCCCAACTTATCCGTTCGGCCGGTGTAATTTTTTCTTCCGAACAAATTCGTGGTCGCCACTATTATGGCGCGAAAATTATTCCTAATCGTGGTGCCTGGATTGAACTTGAAACTGATTCGGCCGGTGTGATCTGGGCAAGAATTGATCGTAAGCGTAAAGTCGCCGTCACTTCTTTGTTACGTGCGTTTGGTTTTGGTACTGACGCGGAAATTCGTGAATTATTTAAAGAAGTTGATCAGGGTGAAGTAAATTATATTGATGCGACCTTAAGTAAAGACACCGCGAGTGACGAAGCCGAAGGTTTAATTGAAGTCTATAAGCGTATTCGTCCAGGTGATTTGGCAACGGCTGATAACGCTAAACAGTTGATTCATTCAATGTTTTTCCGTTTTGATCGTTATGACTTTGACCGTGTTGGACGCTATAAACTAAACAAGCGTTTTGGTTTTGATATTCCGAACAACAAGTCAACTCGTATTTTGCGTCGTGAAGATTTAGTCGCGATTATTGCGGAAATTATTCGTTTAAATATCACCCAAGAAAAAGCCGATGATATTGACCACCTTGGTAATCGTCGGGTACGCGCGATTGGCGAATTAATACAGAATAAAACCAGAATCGGTTTGGCGCGTATGGAACGTATTATTAAAGATAAGATGAGTATCATGGAAATTGAGGCACTCAGTCCAAACAAACTGGTGAATGCCCGACCGGTGATGAGCGTGGTTAAGGAATTCTTTATGTCTTCACAGTTGTCTCAGTTTATGGATCAGACTAATCCGTTAGCTGAGCTTGAACATAAGCGACGATTATCAGCCATGGGCCCGGGCGGTTTAACCCGCGAACGAGCTGGTTTTGAAGTGCGTGACGTTCATACAACCCACTATAGCCGTATCTGTCCGATTGCAACTCCAGAAGGACCAAACATTGGTTTGGTTGGTCACTTTGCGAGTTACGCTCGTTTAAATAATTATGGTTTTATTGAAGCTCCTTATCGTAAAGTAGCTAAAGATAAACAGGGCAAAAGTTATGTCACCGATGAGATTGTGTATCTTGATGCCTTTGAAGAAGAAAAATATATTTCCACTGCTTTTACCACGCCAACTGACGAGAATGGTTATTTTTTAGAAGAAAAAGCCGAAGTAAGAAAATACGGTGAGCCGGCGATTGAAGATGTTGATAAAATTGATTTAGTTGGTGTTGCCGCTAACCAGATTGTTTCGGTGGCTACGTCATTAATTCCATTCCTTGAACATGACGATGGTATTCGCGCTTTGATGGGAACCAACATGCAACGTCAGGCTGTACCGCTTATTGCCGCCAAAGCCCCAATTGTTGGTACTGGTGTTGAGGGTCGTGCGGCGGCTGATTCAGGTCACGTTATTTTAGCCGAAGCCGATGGTGAAGTTATTCATGCTGATGGTACGAGAATTGTAATTCGTGATAAGAAGGGTAAAGACTACACACATATTTTAAGTAAATTTTTGCGCTCCAACGCGTCGACCTGTATTAACCAGCGTCCGATTGTTGATCGCGGTGATCAAGTTAAAAAAGGCCAAATCATTACTGACGCTTCGGCGATTGATAAAGGCGAATTAGCTTTAGGTAATAATGTTTTAGTAGCTTTTATGACCTGGGAAGGTTTTAACTATGAAGACGCGGTCATTATTTCTGAACGGTTAGTGAAAGAAGATTTATATTCCTCAATTCATATTGAGCATTACACAATTGATGTCCGCGATACAAAACTCGGTCCGGAAGTTGTTACGAATGATATTCCCAATATTGCCGAAGAAAAATTAAGTAATCTTGATGAACGAGGTATTATTCGCGTGGGCGCTGAAGTTTCGAGTGGCGATATTTTAGTGGGTAAAATTACGCCGAAAGGCGAAACCGAATTATCAGCCGAAGAAAAATTGCTACGAGCCATTTTTGGTGATAAGGCTAAAGACGTTCGTGATTCTTCGTTATATCTTGAGCATGGTGAGCATGGTAAAGTCGTGGATGTAAAAATCTTTTCTCGTGAACAAGGCGATAAATTGTCGGCCGGTGTTATTCAATCAATTCAAGTAACAGTGGCCAACCTGCGTAAAATTCGCGCTGGTGATAAGATGGCCGGTCGTCATGGTAATAAAGGAGTTGTTTCCAGAATTGTTCCTCGGGAAGACATGCCATATTTAGAAGATGGTACACCAATTGATATTATTTTATCGCCGCTTGGGGTTGTGTCTCGTATGAACCTTGGTCAACTCTTGGAAACTCACTTAGGTTTTGCGGCGCGGAAATTAAACTACACAGTTGCCACTCCACCACTCAACGGTATTTCTGATGATACAATTCGTGAACAATTAGTTAAAGCTGGTTTACCAGAAGACGGTAAAGTAGGTTTGTATGATGGTAAGAGCGGCGATCGTTTTGATAATAAAGTTAGCGTTGGTTATAAGTATATGTTGAAGTTAAACCACATGGTTGAAGATAAAATTCACCAACGTTCTATCGGTCCTTACTCATTGATTACTCAACAGCCGTTGGGTGGTAAAGCGCAATTCGGTGGTCAGCGTTTTGGAGAAATGGAAGTATGGGCACTGGAAGCGTATGGCGCGGCGCACAGTCTACAGGAAATTTTGACCATTAAATCCGATGACGTCACCGGTCGTTCCAAAGCTTATGAATCGATTATTAAGGGTGAAGTTATTAAAAAATTAAATGTACCAGAATCATTTAATGTTTTGGTACGAGAGTTAAAGGGGCTTGGTCTTGATGTGGAATTACTGGATAAGGATAACCGCCCCATTGCTTTTGAAAAAGGTACGGAGGAATTTGAAACCCCTCGTGCCTTTACCCCGCCACAACCAGTGGTGGAGGAAAATGAAACTGTTTAATTTTATTCTCTTATATGTTGACACCTATAAAAAGTAATGATTTTGAAGCCGTTAAGTTAAAATTGGCTTCACCGGAGAATATACTTGATTGGTCCCATGGCGAAGTCACTCGTCCGGAGACGATTAATTATCGTACCCAGAAACCAGAAAAAGATGGTTTATTTTGCGAGCGCATTTTTGGTCCCTCGAAAGACTGGGAGTGTTACTGTGGTAAATATAAGAAGATTCGTTATAAAGGTATTATTTGTGACAAGTGCGGCGTTGAAGTAACACGCAGTCTGGTTCGTCGTGAACGCATGG
>CAZLCH010000060.1:0-3679 GCA_964558025.1 uncultured Gammaproteobacteria bacterium
GTTCTTTGATAAAAAGATTGTATCGATAATATCAACCGATACGGTATCCTGAATTCTCAGGACATGACTTGACGTTCCCTCTTCAATAAAAGAGTTAAAGAAATCTTTTTGCATTCCACATTCCTTTCAATATTTAGTTTTAAAAAAAGTTAATTTAATAAAAAGAACTGACGCTTACTATAGCGTAGTTCTTAGATTCTGGCAAGTGGACAGTCCACTACAGCGCGGAAGTGATCGTCAAACCAATAAAATTCAATTCCGGGTAAAACACTAATAGAATCCTTAACAACAATAAAAACAGGCCGACGACGATTAGGCTGAATAATAAAACGCCAAAGAAAAATAAGACTTTAAAACCAGTTTCCATATAAGTATCTATTTATAGTATACCTTATCACCAAAGCGTAAATCAATATAGTTAATGGCTGGTAGGCGGTTTTTGACTTCGTATTTAATCAACGTGTCAAGTCGGTCAAGCTGAGTCTCAACTGACTGACGAGAGTCAAAATATATTAGTTGGCCACCTTCTAAAATAACCACCAAGGTATTACGTTCCTGGGTCACCGTAATTTGTTTGGCTTTTAAGTAAGAAAAACGACTTTGTAGTAATACCTGAAGTTTCATCGCCGGAGCAATTAATAACCGTTCGGCTTCACCTAAACGACGGGTGTTAATTTTCGGTTCGGCATTATTGTAAATAACAACTGTCTCAGTTAATGGTGTTATTTGCGTTTCAAGCACCCAGCCCTCAGCATCGAGTAAATAATAAGTGTCATTCTCAAACCAATACACCGCCGCTGGCTTTTCACTGACCTTAATCATTAATGTTGCTGGAATTTTTTTCTTAATACTAATACTAGAAAAGATATAATCATGGTTAATTTTTTCTAGTAACTGCCCTTTACTAAAAGCCATCAAACGTGTTTCGGGTAGTACCCATAAATATTTATCATGAGTTTGACGCCACGCCATCTCAGTAATACTTTCGGCTTTGTAATCATGCGTGCCAATAACTTTAATATTTTTAATAACAAGAACATGGGAAAAGAATAAAAGCCAAACTAAACCAACCAATATAATGCATGAAAGCAAGAGATATAGCCATGTTTTAAACGATAGACGAGCGGCGCTGGTTTCCAACCGCCCAGATCCCAAGCGGTCAGCCCTGCGACTACGAAAATAAGGATTACCAACACGATGATATGGTCGATGGAGAGGCCGATATTGTTTATAATGATGAGTCGGCGTCATAAAATTTTAATATCGCTCGTCTTATACTACTACTTAGCGAATATACTCAAGACCTCCCATGTATGGCAGTAATACATTGGGGATTTTAATGGCACCATCGGCTTGCTGATAATTTTCCATAATGGCAATTAAAGCCCGCGGACCTGGATTAGCAGTACCGTTTAAGGTATAGGCTAAGTGTTTTTTACCTTCAGCATCACGATATTTTATATCTAAAGCCCGCGACTGATAATCAGTACAATTTGACGTTGAAGTTATCTCTGCCCAATCACCAACCCCACCTTCGCCGGTTATTTTGCCCGGTAACCAGGCTTCAAGATCAAAGGTACGAAAAGACGGCGCGCCAAGATCAGCCGTACAATGGTCAATCACTCGAAAAGGAATATCTAAACCGTTAAAAATTTCTTTTTCAATCGCGAGCATCTCTTGGTGAAGTGCTTCGGCTTCCTCTGGCTGACAGAAAATAAACATTTCTAGTTTTTCAAACTGGTGAACGCGGAAAATGCCTTTGGAAAATTTAGAATAGGCGCCGGCTTCGGTCCGAAAACAGTGTGATAAAGCCACATATTTTTTCGGCGTCGTTAAATCTAAAATTTCACCCGCATGATAACCACCAAGAGTAATCTCAGCCGTACCAATTAAACCAACTTCTTCACCGGCAATTTTATAAATCTGACTTGATTCGCCGCGCGGACTAAAGCCCAAACCTTCAATAATCTCCAACTTAGCCATGTCAGGCGTAATCATGAAGGTATAACCATAATTGGTAACAGTGTCAATCGCGTAGCGATTTAAGGCTAAACTTAATCGTGCCAAATCATTTTTAAGATAGTAGAATTTACTACCCGCGACCTTTGTCCCCCGCTCAAAATCAATCACATCAAGTTGCTCACTAAGCTCAACATGATCTTTCGGCTTAAAATTAAACTCAGTAATCTTACTATTAATTTCCAGTACGGGATTTTCTGTTTCATCTTTACTAACCAGTACATCAGAATGGGTCAAGTTTGGTACCTCTAACAGTAAATTTTTTAAGGTTTGTTCTAGTTCACGTGCCTCGGTTTCTAAACGAACAATCTCATCCCCCACTACTTTCATTGCTGCGATCTCAGCTTCACTTGGTTTTGATTGAGAGGTTTGATTACGCTTTGCTCGTAATTCATCAATCTTTGTAATTAAGGCTCGATACTGACTATCAATGGCTAGTAAGGCAGGGATGTCAGCCTTACTTAAACGGTTAGCGCTGTTTATAGTCACCAGATCAACATTGTCGCGAATAAATCTTATATCAAGCATAAAAATAAGTATATAATAGACTAATAATATAGTTTTTCGACCTTAAAGTCAAAAACCATTGTTGAAAAAAACAATGGTTTTCTAAGAGAAAAAAATAGTTTATGAAATTTTAACAATCGTATAGGTTGTATCGCCTTTTGGACTGTGAACAACAACTGTTTCGCCAACTTTTTTCCCAACAAAGGCTAAACCAAGCGGAGATTCATTGGATATTTTTCCGGTCAAAGGATCAGCTTCATTAAAACTGACAATGGTATAAGTTTTTTCCTGACCATCGGCACTAGCAATTACCTTTGAACCCATACCAATTACCGAACGAGAAGTATTTTTTACCACCGTTAAATTTTTAAGTAAAGCACTAATTTCCCCTATACGACCTTCATTAAAGGCTTGGGCTTCTTTCGCATCAGCATACTCGGCATTTTCACTGAGATCACCAAGCTCTTTGGCTTTTTCAATGCGATCGGCGATTTCTCGACGCTTGACGGTACTTAATTGCTGTAACTCTTCCTCTAACTTATGATATCCCTCTTCGGAGATAATTTGGTCACTCATAGATGTATGAGAATAAGTAATAAATTAACGGCTTCTATTGTACAATGCTTTTCTAAATATGGCAAGGCTGAATATATAAAAGATAAAACTTAAAACCTAAAATTTAAAATATTCTCTATGTAAATTTTTGGTTTGTAGTAAAACTATCACTAGCCCTAGATATCCAAACCCCAATGGGTGGTTAAGATAAGGAGTAAAAAAGTGAACGATGATAAGCATTAATAAACTTGAATAGATGAGAAAACCAAGCGCCGGTTCTGCTTTCATCAGTCGGTAGGCATCTTTTAGCAATTGTCCGAGTAACCACCCAAACACTAATAAACCAAGAAAGCCAAATTTCAAAGCAATATCAAACCAACCCCATTCAAAAGCGTAGGTGGTGAATTCACCGTTAATCGTCGAATTAACGATCCGTGGATCACTTGTTTTATAGGTTAAAGTTTTTCCAAAGCCATAACCAAATAAAGGCGAACGAATAATTTCTTTAGCCATGACCGGTAGTAATGACCAACGTGAAGCCGCGCCGGCTTCGTCTGTGTTAGCACGATCGGATAACAGTGACATATCCAGTGAGGAA
>CAZLCH010000061.1:0-3667 GCA_964558025.1 uncultured Gammaproteobacteria bacterium
ACAGGCCCAATAGTCTTATACTTGATTATATTTTAGTAAGGGACTCAATATCCAACCCAAGAAGCCGTTGATCATCCCAGTCATCATTAAGATACCAAGAAAGATTAAACCAAGCCCAATCAACTGGTAACCAAGGCGAGAACCGCCGGCGGTACCAAGTTTAGTTTCAAAAAATTCAATCCGCCCAAAAAAAGCCAAAAATTTACTTGCCTTGGCAGTCATAAAAGCGCCAACAATTAACATAATAAAACCAATAAGAAATTTCATAAAAGTATTTTTATAGATATTTATAGTATAGCTAGTCAGTTCGTCCTTGTATAGGCTTAACGAACATAATTAAGAGGATTATAATGTTGTCCTCTAATAATAACTTCAAAGTGCAGATGCGGACCAGTACTGCGACCGGTTGATCCCATCGCGGCGATATATTGGCCCTTTGCTACCTTCTGACCAAGGTTAACACTAAAAGCCGATAAGTGTCCATAGCGGGTTAATTTACCACCACCATGGTCAATTACAATTTGATTGCCATAGCCGCCACGGTTATAACCAACAGTTATGACAACCCCGTCATCAGCCGCATAAATCGGTGTGCCAATCTTGTTGGCGATATCAACGCCACTGTGGCGCCAGGAATAGTATTGTGTAATACGATGACCGGTAGTTGGCCAGGCCATGCGTCCGCCCGCCGGAATAACGGCTGATGGTCCCGGAATAATTTTTTTAATGGTATTGAGACCCTTACTAGCATCTTCACCAATACGAGTACTTGATGATTTTGGTCCTTGGGCAATTTTATTACCACCCGGAATAACTAGTTTCAATCCGATCCGTAGTTGGTTTGGGTTAGCTAAACCATTGGCAGTCATAATATTCTCAGTACTGACACCATATAAACTAGCAATCTGTCCGAGAGTCTGTCCGGCCGTAACATTATGGCTGACACCGCTCGTGGGTAGAATAACTAACTTGTCACCTGGTTGTAAGAGACTTGTCACCGATAAATTATTTTCCCACAAAATAGTATTGGTGGAAATATTAAAACGACGGGCAATACCGCTGATAGTATCGCCGCTTTGTACCACATACGTAATTGCTTCAGTGCGGGTTGGTACTGCAATCATACCCCCCGGTGTTTCCGTTTCAATCTTTTCTTTTGTTAAAGGATTAAAAGGTATATGAAAAAAACCTAATACTTCAGTAGTTTTTTGTCGCCATTGTTGTGCCAATGGATTAGGATAATCTTCAATTAGTTGCGCACTATCATTGGCATTTTCGGCGACGACTAATTCCGCCAGTAGTAGAGTATTAATATTGTCGCTGGTTGAGAGTGGCGTTGAGCTCGTTTTGACATTGTAGAGTGTAAGACTGCCGGCGATCAAAATAAAAATAAGATGAAGCGCGTAGCGGCTGGTCAGAAGCGTGGTAAAACGTCGGCCGGTTTTTGGTAACGTAAAAATTTTTCGGTTGGCAATGGTGTACAGCCGATAGAGCGGGATGATAAAAACGCTTAGAATGAGTGTTCCAATCCAGCCAATAGGCTTCATCACCGCTTTAATAAAAAAAGCGGTTAAAAACCTCTTTGCGTGGATGATGACTTTGAGCGCGGACAGCGCGATGGCAACGGCTAGCCGCTTAAATGGCGTACTAATACGGGTAGCTTTTATGAGTCTCTATAGTAGTTAATAATACCATAGAAGAAGGTCAACGTCAATGTAATTGTAGTTATAATTATTAGAAAATAATGTCTACGATCGTTGGTTTTTCTTTGTAGTAGGTCGGTTAGCTGTCAGCATCGTAATGAGTTTGGCGATCGCGCTCGCAATAAGAGTTATATACGTAGTACTATTAGTAAATTTATTTTTAAAAAGTGTCATTACTCCCTCAAGCGACTGCATTTTTTGTTTTATATTTTTAGCTGTTTGATTAAGATGACGAGCGATCGAGATGATATGATACAAGAGCCAGGCTGACAAAACCGTCAACCAGAGAACACAGAGTGCTAAAACCAGGAAGAAAATATCTTGTGAGTTTGAAACAAAAGCCATAACTATTATAGTGACGCATCAATCGGCTCGCCGATATTGCCTTTAGTTAAAATTTTAATACCACTATGGTCAGTGCCAAGTCCCAGTTCATCTTCAGCACAGAGCATGCCGTTTGATTCAACGCCGCGGATCGTTGCTTTGGTAATTGTCATACCATTAGGCAGAGTAGCGCCGATGGTGGCGACTGGCACAAGTTGCTCGGGCGCAATATTAGGGGCTCCGCACACAATTTTTAAGGTCGTACCAATATCAACCTGAGCGATTTGTAGTCGATCAGCGTTCGGATGAGGTTCAATGCTAATTATTTTGCCAATAACCACCCCGGGAAATTTTGTGGTCGCCTTAACCGCGTCAGTTGTTTTTTTCTTAAATAAGGATGAGAAAAAAGACATAAAATAAAAATTAGTTAAGCATGTTCTCGACTTAATAAAAAGAATTCCAAGGCTGATAAAGTGAGTAGTAAAAGAGCGAGATTGAGCCAACTAAAAAGATGTTGGGAAAATAAAAATAAAACGCCGATAACAAGAATTGCGCCAAGGAGGGCCTGACGAAAGGCGATTAAAGCTGAATGAGTTCTTAAGGTCTGGTGTAAGGCAAAAAAACGAATAATAAAACCAAGGATGGCACCCGTACCGGTCACGGCGCAGGTCAGGATGGCGTAAAAAGTGATAATGCTTTGTCGCCCAGTTTCTGCTGGGTCAGTGCTCACGACAATTAAGCCAAAGGCCAACCAAAAAATAATCGTGGCGATTGTCATGAGAAGTAAATATGAACGGAGGGTCATAGTCTTTATAGTGTACGGGATTTTTAAGCTTATTTCAATTTTTTTCTATCGGACCATGTTGGCAGAATTTACAATCTGATTTTAGTCGACGTTTAAAATCACTGTGCTTAATCTCTTCAATTAAAGTGATCATATCATTTTTAACTTTTTCAACTTCGGTTGGCTTAGCAACAAAATCCACTGCTTCATTGTCTTTTAAATAATAGTAGGTTAGTTTACTGACTTTGAGTCCAAAATTTTCCTCGACCGCGGCTTGATATAATAATAGTTGTCGCTTAGTAGGGTAGTCTAATTTTTTTGGTTTATTACCTGATTTATAATCAATGATGTGATACGTTCCATCAGATAATTTATCAACACGGTCGATCGTACCAGTCAGAGTATATTGCTGTAGCTTAAGATTGAATTTTTTTTCCAAAAAAACAATCGTTGGTCGCAGGTCAGTTAAGCCGGCATGAAAAGCAGTCAACATTTTTTTGCCCAGTTGTTTATAATCATCAGCTTCTTGGCGGTTACGGTAGCCGTTATCGATCCAGTAATCATGATAATAGGCCAGCAGGCGAGCAAGCGTCAGTTCATCAGTTTTGATTTTTTTGTCACCAAACAGGCTTGGTTGATTATGTGATTCAAGTAGGGGTAGAAAAAATTGTCGCAAGCAGGAATGTAAACAACGACCAAAAACAGCCTGCGGATTATCTTCGAGCGGAATTTTTAAAATATAAATAAACTTGTAATCGAGCGGACAGCGTTCAAAGGTTGTTAACTGTGAAAAGGAAAATGTTTCCGGTAACTGATAGTCGGTAACTATTTTTTTATTATCAAGCGCGGCGATATC
>CAZLCH010000062.1:0-3633 GCA_964558025.1 uncultured Gammaproteobacteria bacterium
GTGCAAATTGAACTTGTCTAATATGCCAAAGAAAATAATTACTCGACAACGACATGAAATTGATGCAACTGGTTTAACGATCGGTCGTTTAGCGACGCGTATCGCGACGTTACTGCGTGGTAAACATAAACCAAGTTACCAACCTCACCTTGATGAAGGCGACAGCGTCGTGATTTTAAATGTTAAAAATGCACGTTTTTCCGGTAAAAAATTTGAGCAAAAGGAATACTATAGTTACTCAGGTTATCCGGGCGGATTAAAGACTAAAAAAATGTCCGAAGTATTTAAGGTTAAACCTGATGAAGTGTTACGTCGGGCGGTTAAGCAGATGTTACCACCAACTCGTTTACGTGATGGGATGATGAAACGTCTCATAATTAAATAAATTTTATTCGTATGACTGAGGCTAAAGTGAAAACAACAAAGAAGAAAGTGGTATCAGCTAAGATAGAAAAACCCAAAGCGGAAAAAGTTAAAGTTGCCCGTTATATTGAGAGTATGGGTAAGCGTAAAACCGCCGCCGCACGTGTCCGTCTTTTCCAAAATGGCCAGGGTAAGATTACGGTTAATGATGTTGACCTCACAGTTTACTTTCCAACCCCAATTACTCAGATGATTGTGCAGGAACCGTTAAAATTAACTGCGCTTGATTCTAGTCTTGATTTTACCATTAAAGTTAATGGTGGTGGAAAACAAGGCCAGGCTGAAGCAGTCCGTCATGGTATTGCTTGCACATTACTAGCTTTGAACGCCGATCTACGTTCAGTTTTAAAGGCACAGGGTTGGTTAACTCGTGATGCTCGTGCTAAAGAACGAAAGAAACCTGGTTTAAAGCGAGCTCGTCGTGCACCGCAGTGGAGCAAGCGCTAGGCTTTTAGAAGATTAAAGATAAGATTTAAAGGCAACCTTTTCGGTTGCTTTTTAATTGAAAGAACGCTTAAAATACTATAAACTGAGCTTATAGCTATGTCGGAAAAAATCTCTTCCATTGCCCGTAATACTTCATATTTTACCCTGGCGTTGATTATTCAGAAAGTCATTTCCTTAACGTATTTTACGATTTATGCCCGCGTGCTTGGGCCAAGTGATCTTGGTCAGTATTATTTTGCTATTTCCATCACCTCAATCTTTTCGATTTTTATTGATTGTGGGTTAAGTAATATTTTAACTCGCGAAGTGGCTAAGCATCCAGAAAAAACCAAAACTTTATTAGGTAGTATTATCGGTTTAAAATTAGCGCTTTCAGTCATTACCATTGCCGCTTTATATATTTGGACAAAAGTTTGGCATTACCAAGCAATTACCGAACAACTAGTTTATATTTCTAGTCTGGTGATTATTTTTGATAACTTTACCTCAATTTTTTACGCTATTTTGCGTGGTTATCATAACTTAAAATTTGAAAGTATTGCTTCGGTTATTTTTCAGGCGATTGTTTTAGTATTGAGTTTGATTTTTATTGGTTTGGGTTTGAGTATCCAGTGGTTAATGTTTTCACTCGTGGTAGCCAGTTTATTCAATGTCGTTTATTCGGCGGCCATGATGCGAAAAGTCACAAAATTATCTTTAACTATTCGATGGGATAAACAACTTATACGGCAGATTATGATAGTGACACTACCGTTTGCGTTATACGGCATCTTTCAGCGCTTTTATACTTTCTTTGATTCAGTGTTATTGTTTAAATTTGTTGGTGATCGGGCGGTTGGTTTATACCAAGTGCCGTTTAAAATTATTGTTGCGATCCAATTTTTACCAATGGCTTTTACGGCTTCATTATATCCGGCGCTAAGTGCTTATTGGCAACATAATCGCGAACAATTGCACATTACTTTTGAACGGGCGATTAATTATTCTTTAATTCTTGGCGTACCTATCATGATCGGTACGATTGCCCTGGCTGAACAGATTGTTGGTTTATTTACCGCGAGTTTTAACGAAGCCATTATTCCTTTACAAGTAGCGATTGTCGCCGTGCCAGCAATGTTTTTAGCTTTTCCGATTGGCTCTCTCTTAAATGCTTGTGATCGTCAAAAACGAAATACTATTAATATTATTATCATCTCACTGCTGAGTGCTCTGTTAAACTGGTACCTGATTCCGCGTTGGGGAGTTTTGGCCGCTTGCGTGACTTCAGTGATCACAAGTTATCTGATGATTATGTTAGGCTGGGTTGTTGTACCGCATATTATTACTGTTCGTCATACAGTGATGCTCATGATGGTAGCGCGTATTTTTTCCGCTGGTTTAGTTATGGGATTTTTTATTTTTATGACAAAAGTTTTTTTTCATCCCGTGGTCACAATTATGTTAGCTAGTATCGTTTACGTTATTGCCTTGTATGTATTAAAAGGTTTTTCCAAAGAAGATATTAAAAGTATTCGACTATCATTTCGTTAATATGAAAACATTGTTAATCGCGCTTGAATTTCCACCATCCATAGGAGGCGTTGAAACCTATTATGGCAAAGTAGCGAAATATTGGCCGGAAAAGCTCCTTGTCCTTACTAACGAGAAAAAGGCTCTACTAAGCCCATTTTTGCCCATTTTTGCCTGGCTAAGAGGCCTTAAAAGCGTTAAGGCTCTCATAGAGCGGGAAAAGCCAGAGCGGGTACTGGTGGGCGAGATTTTGCCTTTGGGCACTATTGCCTATATATTGTCTTTCTTGAAGGTTTTTAAATATGGCGTTTTTCTTCATGGCCTTGATTTTTCTTTAGCTACTCGTCATATACACAAACGTTGGTTGAGTGGTTTGATTCTTAAACGCGCCACGCTTGTTATATGTGCTAATGGTATTACTGAAGCCGCGGTTAAAAAAATATTTCCGGCCGTTAAAACCGCCGTAGTTAATCCTGGTGTAGAGACAAATATTCCAGAGGTTTCGGCTTCGCAACAGACACAGCTTCGAGCTGAATATAAACTTGAGAACGCTTATGTACTTCTGACGGTTGGTCGACTGGTTGAACGCAAAGGCATGGATATGGTCATTCAATCGTTACCGACACTCATCAAAAAAATTCCCAATTGTTATTATGTTATGATTGGTGATGGACCTTATAAAGAAAAATTACTTGCTTTAGCAAAAAATATTGGCGTCGAACAGCGGGTAATGATTTTTTCTGGTTTGGATGATGAAACTAAAAATGATTGGTTGGCGACGAGTGATATTTTTATTATGCCCGCTCGGATGATTGACGATGATTATGAAGGTTTTGGTATTGTCTATCTCGAAGCTGGATTGTTTAAAAAAGCGGTGATTGCCGGCGAGGGCGGGGGAGTGCGGGAGGCAGTGGAAGATAATAAAACTGGTTTAGTTATTAATGGTCGTGATCAAGAAGAGATTGCTGAGGCAGTGCTTCGTTTATATCATAATGAAACATTACGGACTAATTTAGGTATGGCCGGTCATGAAAAAGCACTAGCAATGGCTTGGCCACAACAAGTTCAAAAAATTTATTCGTTATTACAAAATACATGAACCCAAAGATTTCCATTATTATTCCGATCTATAATCAAGCTGATGTTATTGGCAGTTGTTTAGAGAGCATATTACAACAGACCTACCAAGACTGGGAAGTGATTATAGTTAACGACGGTTCAACTGACGACCTGGAGGTAGTAATTACAACCTAT
>CAZLCH010000063.1:0-3555 GCA_964558025.1 uncultured Gammaproteobacteria bacterium
GAAAGATCGAGAGATGGCGAAGAGGATTGACGAGGTGTTTGAGGAGTAATTAGAATTATTTAATTTTACTATGCCAATGATTACTATTAAATTTGATGATACTAGAGTTCTAGAGAATGAGATTTTGTCCCTTGCTCGTGGTATTAAAAATATCGTTTCAAAAGTAACTGGTATTAAAGATGTTTTTGTATATGCCGATAGTCCGAAAATTAAAATTCAAGTTGCTCCTATTGAGATTTTCATAGAAATGAGTGCTTCTAAAATAGAAGATTCAGATAGTTTAATGGAAAGTATTATTAATTTATTATTAGAGTGGAAAAAAATAAATAATTTTGTTCATCCTCTTAATATTTCTTTAATCCCAATGAATTGGAAAATCAAGATTGGAATATAACGTTATGATATCAGCTAAACGCTACAAAATAGTAGTTTATGTACCAGAATCTCATGCTCAGAAACTTCGACAAGTGATGGGCGACGCAGGTGCAGGCGTTATCGGGAACTACACTCATTGCACTTTTACGATAAAAGGTACAGGTAGGTTTAAACCGACTACAGGAGCCAATCCTAGTATTGGGAAAATAGGAAAATTTGAAGAAGTGATTGAAGAACGTATCGAGACAGTTTGTGCTGAAGATCAACTAGAAGCTGTGCTCAAAGCGATTAAGAATGCACATCCTTATGAAGAACCGGCTACTGATGTGTATAAAATTGAGGTTTTGGTTAATGAATATTATGAATAAACTACTAATAAAAAATCGCCATAATTTAAAAATATCATTAGTAACTAACGAACATCCATCTAGTAAAGGTATCGTTTTTATTATTCATGGCTTAGGCGGTTTCAAAGAACAACCTCATATTCAACTTGTGACCCAGATATTTTTTTCAGCAGGTTATACAACCATAGTTTTTGATACCACTAATTCGATTGGAGAAAGTGAAGGTAAATATGAAGATGCAACTCTGAGCGGATCTTATACTGATCTTGAAGATGTTATACAATGGTCTAAAAATCAATTGTGGTACAAGGAACCATTTTGTTTAGCTGGACATTCTATGGGTGGTTACTCTGTGGTTCGTTTTGCCGAAGAATACCCTGAAATAGTTAAAGGAGTTTTTGCTTGGGCACCAGTGGTATCAGGAGAACTAAGTTATAAATCATCTGAAAGAGAAGTAGAGCTAGCTGAGTGGAAGCGTATGGGCTATAAAACGAGAATAAGTAACTCAAAACCTGGTCTAGAGCTCCGTCTCCCCTGGTCACATATGGTTGAAAGGCTTAACCATAATTTACTACCACAGGCACATAAATTAACGATGCCCCTATTGATTGTTGTTGGAGAAGAAGATACATCGTGTCCTCCTGCACATGAAAAAATTCTTTTTGATGCTATTCCTCTTAGCAAAAAAGAACTTGTTATTATACCAAAAGCACCACATACGTTTCGCGATGAGAAGCACCTTGAGCAACTTACAGATTACCTCACTTCATGGTTATCTAAACTGGATAGTAGTATATAAGATCTAAAATAGTAGTCCCAAGGGGAATCGAACCCCTCTTTTCAGGATGAGAACCTGATGTCCTAACCGATAGACGATGGGACCAAAGAAAAATTTTAAAAGTTTATAAGGTTATAAAGTTATTAGCCAAGCACACTGCCGACAAAGTCTTTGTAACCGCGCATAAACTCTTGGCTGGTCATGGGTTTTTTGCCTTCGAGCTGGAGGCGACGGATCAAGAGGCAATCAGTCCCGCATTGCACCGCCACATTTGAATTATAGACAAACGTTTTGCCTGGTTTATAGGTATTCAAAGCGATTGAGTGGCGATCAACTTCAAGAATTTTTAACTGTTTGCCATTGATCCAGGTCCAAGCTGAGGGCCAGGAAGTCATCGCTCTCACAAAACGTTCAATCTCGACTGCGGTTTTGAGCCAGTCAATTATACCATCCTTTTTTTCTAAGCGTCCAACGTAATTAGCCTCTTCATTATTTTGCGCTTGCGGTTCAATTTTTTTCTCAAGATAACGATTAAGAACATCAGGTAGAATTTGTGCACCCAACCCCGCTAAAGCTTTGCCCAATGAGTCAGCGGTTTCGTTTGACTGAATTGTATAATGAGCTTGACTGATGATTGGGCCGGTATCGAGCGTTTCATCCATGCGCATAATGGTAATTCCGGTCTCTGCATCACCGTTCATGATGGGTGCTTGAAGCACTGCGGCACCACGGTACTTTGGTAAGAGGGAGGCATGAAGATTAACACAACCAAAGGGTGGAAGATCTAAAATACTCTTGGGAATAATTTGCGCGTAGGCCAGTACAACAATCACGTCAGGTGTTAGTGCACGCAAATCATCAAGACAATGCGCAATTTTAGCCGGCTGAAAAATCGGTAGGCGGTATTGTTGGGCTAAGATTTTAATGGGCGGAGCAGTCAGTATTAGAGATCGACCGGCTGGCATATCAGGTTGGGTCACCACGGCCACCACTTCAAAACGAGTATCGTTTAACAAAGCTTGTAAAACCGGTACAGCTAAGCTTGGTGTCCCGCAAAAGATAAGACGTTGTTTTTTCATAAGTTATTCCTGACGAATATTCTTAGCCTTATCAATAAACAATATACCGTCAAGATGATCAATTTCGTGTTGAATAACGCGCGCCAATAATCCTTTGGCTTTGGCATTTTGTATTTTTCCCTCAAGGTCGATAAATTCACATTCAACCGCTTTATAACGTTTTACATCACCAAACACCCCCGGAATCGATAAACAGCCTTCCTCACCCCATTCTTGCCGCAGTGATTTTTTTTTCAGTACGGGATTAATCATTGCTTGCGCACCGTCTTTGCTATTAACGATAATTAATCGTATGAGTCGACCGACTTGTGGTGCCGCCAAACCAATGCCTTTATCGGCAATCATCGTTTTGATCATATCCTCGGCCAAGTTTTTGAGCGCGCTAATTTCGGCCGGAGAAATTTCGGTTGAACGTTCGCGTAAGCGAGAATCAGGATGATAAACAAGTGGTAATATCTGAGACATATATCTCTTAATATAGGGTTATATTAATGGTTACCGATGCCTTTAATAAAAGATTTGATAATACCTAGAATATAGCAATTTATAGCAAAAAATCAAGGGTTTTGAGTCTGAGAAGCTGATTTGCTATAGTAAAGCTATTATGACTGAGACTAATCTTCTTTCGGTTAAAGATATTATTGCTCGTAAAGCCAAAAGTAAAAAACCTCCAGCTTATGAATGGCAAGACTTGGCCTTGCGAGTGATTCGCGAACTTAACATCCCTCCGTTTAAACGTAATTCGGTTTTCAAAGTTTGTCGCGATGTGCCCAAAGAAAAAATTGTGCGGGCACTTAATGATACCAAAGAGTTGGTACAGAGCGGCGAGAGTTGGCGGTATTTTTTTAAAATTATTGATAATAATTAGAAGGTATAATTGATAACCGCGTGTCCAACGCCAAACGGATGTTCATAAGAAAGACAACGAGTCTGATATTCAAAACCATCAAGTAGCCCAAGTAGTAAGGCTATCACT
>CAZLCH010000064.1:0-3521 GCA_964558025.1 uncultured Gammaproteobacteria bacterium
AACAAGGATGGATTTAATGTTAAGATTTTTTAAACGTAATAATCCTTGCCCTAAAATTTTAACACGACTGCCATTAACTAAGCCAGCACGGCGTAAAACCGCTGGACTGATTTCAGCACCATCTTTAAAAGTACTGTTAAGTTGAGAAAAAATAATAACTTCGGCTTTGGGTTGGTACGAAGCAAAACCACGCTTTTTTGGGATAGCTAATAATTGCTTTTTCATACCTAAACGCTTTAAACCACTAACACCGGAACGAGACTTTTGTCCCTTTAAACCACGGGTGCTATACGTGCCATGACCTGAAGCATTACCACGACCAACTCGTTTACGAGTTTTGGCTTTATGATTCTTTTTTAAATTTGAAAGCGAAAGTGACATAAAACAAGTTATAAAGTTAAAAGTTGTAAAGTTATACAGTTGTAGGAAATTTATTCTGATTTAGACTCCTCCACTATTGTATCAGAAACTGCCGGCTTTTTAGGAGTCCGTAATGACTTAAGAGCTTCAATCACACATTTAGCATTATTCACTTTATTATTAGTACCTAAAATTTTACTGGTAACGTTGTGAACACCGCTCAATTCTAAAATTGTACGGACAATACCGCCGCCAATAATACCTCGTCCGACAGCGGCTGGTTTAAGTAATACATGCGCCGCACCAAACCACTGATCAACTGAGTGCGGAATAGTTTGCTTCACCATCGGTACGGTAATCAAATGTTTTTTCGCCTGATTAACGGCTTTAGCCACGGCTAACGTTACATCAGCGCCTTTAGCTAAACCAATACCAACCTTACCTTTTTTATCACCAATCGCCACACAAGCGCGAAAACGCATACGCTTACCACCAGCCATAACACGAGTAACACGGGCAATGTCAACAATTCTTTGCTCAAACTCGTCCGCTGGTTTTTCTTCAGCTTGACCGCCACGACGTCCGCCACGGCCACCACCGGGAAAACGGCGATTACGTCCCCCTCGTTGTCCCCCGCGGTTACCACGATCAGAAGCACTTTCAGTTACAGTTTGAGAATTGATTTCTTGTTCACTCATACATTTCAAAATAGATTAAAATTGTAAGCCGCCGGCGCGAGCGCCTTCAGCCGCCGCTCGTACCCGACCGGTATAACGATTACCGCCGCGATCAAAAACAACCGTAGTAATATTTTTTGCCAAGGCCTTTTCAGCCAATAACTGGCCAACTGCTTTGGCGGTTTCAACTTTTGACTTACCCTTAACTTCTCGAGTATGGGCACTGGCCAAAGTTATACCTTTTTGATCATCAATAATTTGTACATAAAGACTGGCTAATGATTTTGACACACTTAAACGAGGGCGATTATGTGTACCACTAATTTCTGTGCGTAAACGACGTTGACGTCGAACTTTATTTAATTTTGCTTGTTGCTTATTCATATATACAATTTAAGCGCCTTTGGCCGCAGTTTTACCGGCTTTGCGACGGACTGCCTCACCAACATAGCGAATACCTTTACCTTTATATGGTTCTGGTTTCTTTAAACGACGAATCTGCGCCGCTATCTCGCCAACTAGTTGCTTATCAATACTTGATAACGTAATAATATTGCCTTCAATCGCCGCCGTTACACCGTCAGGCATAACGACTGGAACGGGGTGGGAAAAACCAAGACTTAAAGTCAAATTTTTTCCGCCACCAGCCACTTTATAACCAACTCCCTGGATTTCTAATTTCTTTTCATAGCCTTTGGTCACACCAATGACCATATTTTTAACTAAGCTATAAAATAAACCCCAGAGTGCTCGTTCTTTTTTATTAAGCGGATTGGCCACTGAAACTTTAATATGATCAGACTGTAGGTCAAGTTTAACCAAGGGATGAATCGCTTGTGTTAATTCTCCTTTTGGACCCTTAATCTTTAAAAGATTAGTTTCAACCACGGCGGTAACACCGTTAGATAATTCAATTGGTAGTTTTCCAAGACGTGACATAGACAGTATTAATAAATTTCACAAATAACTTCCCCACCCAAGCTACGCTTGCGCGCTTCACGGTTAGTCATCAAACCCTGAGAAGTCGAAATAATGGCAATACCAAGGTGATTTAATACTTTTGGCAATTGGTCTTTGCTGACGTAGACGCGACGACTTGATTTACTAATGCGAGTCAGAGAAGCAATCTTTGGTTTACCATCGGCTTTATACTTCAAGGTCAGCTTCAATTCGGAAAAACTATGTTTGTCTTCACGCTCAACCACCTCAGCTTTGGTTATCCAGCCGTTCTCTTCTAAGAGTTTCGCGATATTTAATTTTAACTTACTCAATGGTAACACTACCTCGGTCTTGCGCACCGCGGCGGCGTTTCTAATTTGAGTAAGCATGTCTGCGATTGGATCAATCATATAATTTATAGTAAAACTTACCAGCTTGATTTTGTAACACCCGGTAAATCGGCGTTTGTCGCTAATTCTCGGAAACAAATACGGCACATATCAAAATCACGCATATAACCATGGTTGCGACCACAGCGCCAACAACGGCGGATTTTTCGGGAACTGAATTTTGGTGATCGTTTTGCTTTGGCGATCAATGCTTTTCTAGCCATACAATCTAATTATCTTTTTTAAAAGGAAAACCAAGTAACTGTAACAAGGCAAAACCCTCATCACGGTTACGAGCGGTTGTCGTAATATTGACTTCAAGTCCATGAACATTATCAACTTCATCTGCTTTAATTTCCGGAAAGGCAATATGCTCACGAAAACCAATCGAAAGATTACCGGTTTTATCAATTTTTTTACTATCAATACCACGAAAATCACGTACACGTGGAAAGGTAACGTGAATCAATTTCTCTAAAAAGTCATACATACGATCACCGCGCAAAGTTACGGCGACGCCAATCACAGTACCTTCGCGAACTTTAAAAGCGGAAATTGATTTCTTGGCTTTGGTCATGATGACTTTTTGACCGGTGATACGGGTAATATTGTTAGCCACGTTATCAAGATAGGTTTTATCTTTGGTAAAACGACCAACACCAACTTTCAAAGAAATCTTAAGCAGTCTTGGTACAGCCATATCATTGGTATAACCAAGTTGAGCCTTTAAGGCTGGTTTAACTTTTTTCTGGTATAGTTCCTTTAATCTCATATAATTAATCAATAGCGGTTTTACATTTAAGACAAACACGCACCTTACTACCCTTTTGGTTATTCTCACCTTTGATTAAAAGATGACGAATTCGAGTCGGTTGGTTACATTTTGGACAAATCAGCATAACATTGGAAAGATTCATCGGCGCCGCAAATTCAACGCGCTGACCTTTCTCACCCTGACGACGCGGACGAAGATGTTTAATCATTAGATTAATACCTTCGATGCTGGCACGGTTAGTCGCGGCAAATACTTGTAGTACTTTACCACTTTTGCCTTTATCCTTACCGGCAATAATTTTTACATTGTCATTTCGTTTAATTTTCATATTATTACAAAACTTCAGGGGCTAAAGAAGCGATCTTAATATAACCGGCTTTG
>CAZLCH010000065.1:0-3453 GCA_964558025.1 uncultured Gammaproteobacteria bacterium
GCACTCTATGCGATTGTCGCGATTGGTTTGATTGTCTTTGCCCTTCTAACCAATAATTTTCTTTTTGCCATTATTATTGTTATTGGCAGTTTTGTTATTTTGATCCATGATGCTCGTACTCCTGAACCAGTTCTTATTACCATCACTACTGAAGGCATTGTGGTCGGTAATCGTTTTTACGATTATGATGATATTAAACATTTTGCTATTGTGTATAAACCAAATTATAATCTTAAACGCCTTTACCTTGAGTTTAAACGTTTAACCAAGCATCGACTCTCACTGCCATTACATGAAACCAATCCCCTTTTTCTACGTGAGCATCTTCTAAAGTATGTGCCGGAAAATCTTGAACGGACTGACGAACCACTGTCTGAGTTCTTAACGCGATTCTTTAAGTTATAATCTCTTTTTTAAATAATTTATACCCGCATCACGACTGACGCGGGTTTTTCTATCATCGAGCTCTTGTTATGTCGCCTGCCCTCTTCAAAAAAATCGTCAACAACTACTATAAGCAACATGGTCGCTCATTTCCATGGCGGAAAACTAAGGACCCTTATAAAATTTTGGTATCAGAAATTATGCTCCAGCAGACACAGGTCTCGCGGGTAATTGAAAAATATTACTCATTTTTACAACGTTTCCCAACAATAGAAAAACTTGCCCAAGCTTCAACTACTTCGGTTTTACGCGAGTGGCAAGGGCTTGGCTATAATCGTCGTGGTCTAGCGTTAAAACGATTAGCCGTGGAAATAGTAAAAAAGTATAAAGGCAAATTACCTAAAACCTATGATGAACTAATTACTTTACCTGGTATTGGACCAGCCACAGCCGGCGACTTACTCGCCTTTGCTTGGAACAAACCAGCGATTGTCATTGAAACAAATATCCGTACTGTTTTCATTCATCATTTTTTTCAAGATCAAACTGATATTGCTGATAAAGATATTATCCCTTTCATTAAAAAAACCCTTGATAAAAATAATCCTCGCCGCTGGTACTGGGCACTGATGGACTATGGCGCTTTTTTGAAAAAAACGTTACTAAATCCGAGTCGCCGCAGTCGCCATTACATCAAACAATCTCCTTTTCAAGGCTCCAACCGTGAACTGCGGGCTAAAATTTTAAAATACCTTTTAATCTATCGACGCCAACCGGCCAGTATTATTGCCAAAAGTCTCACCGCTGATTTAAAAGTAGTGACAAAAAACCTTATTACCATGGAAAAAGAAGGGTTAATAAAAAGTAACCTCAAAGCTAACACTACTGTTTTTTCTATTCCAAAATAACCTAATCTTTTAAATTTTGACTTTTATCTTTTGTCTTTTGTATATTCTCCTTAGCCCTTTGCTACCATCAATCCCCAGACTTTTTCCACACCGGCGGCTTTTAACACTCGTGCCGCTTCTTCCAGCGTTGCGCCCGTGGTGATAACATCATCCACCACGAGTACCATTTTTGATATAACTACTGAATTGGTTTTGATAAAAAATGATCCGGTAAGATTTTCCTGCCGTGCTGATTCCGATAAAGAGGCCTGCGGACGGCGATGATTTCGAGCCAGAATAGTATTAAGAGATATAAGCGAAAAATAATGTGCAAAAAAATCAACAACTAATTCAGCTTGATTAAATTCCCTTTGCCGCTGTCGACGTCGGCTCAACGGCATGGCTATTACCAAACTCTGAAAAAAATCTTTTTCAAAGGCACTGTTACCATTACATTTTTCTAATAATTTTTTAATCTTTTGTGCCAAAAACCAACCCATCACATCGCCTAGTTCTTTAATAAAGCGATACTTACACTGTTTAATAATTGTGCCAACAATTTCATCTTCATAATCAGCGGCAATAATGACCCCATCAAACGAAAAACGAGGCTGACAATCAGCACATAACTCACCAAACATTACCGATTGCCGGCAACCAAAGCATACGACCGGGTACAAGGATTCTAGTTGTAATTGACAAGACACACAGCAGTAGCTACCTTCAAGCCCACAACTGACACAATACTTCGGAAACAATATATCAAACAAGCCTGTGGTTAACAGGTGCATAAAAGAAATATTCTTATCCCCTCCTTGCATAATCCCTCCTGATATATAATTATTGCCAAGCCACGCTATCAACCTGCCAGGTTTCGCCCACTTTCTTTAAGGTTAATTTTAAATTCTGATTATAGTCTTTAGTTTCACCCTGGGCCTTTATTTCTTGTCGCTTAGTTTTTACCAAAACTTCGGCCGTATCAGCGGTGATAGACATAACGGTGCCGACAACCGCCTTAGTGGTAACGCCTTGATACTCGTTAGTCGAAACATTTTTATTCTGTTCGGTGGCAATGTATTGTTTAGTGCGCGTCTGCATCGCCTCAGTCATAAACACTTCCAGATCACGTAGATTACTAAAATCAGATTGGTTGGATGAAGATCCATAACGTTCGGCAAACGACATTGATAGTTGTATGACCTGGTCTCGGGTTTGTTCTTCTTCTGTTCGTGGTGGCGCGGTTGGTAGTGGAGCCTCGACTGTTGGTGCTGGGGTTTCGGTACTCGGCTGGCCTGAATCTCCGCCTGGTGTTTTATCCTTATTAAAATCATGGATGAAAATAAAATAAATAATCAAGGCAATTAAAATTAATCCGCCCAAGACTAACGCTAATACTTTCTTGTTGATATACACCATATACTATAGTTTCTTTATATTAGGTATGATAGCAAAACGATCATTGTTAGACAATTACGCCTGCGCTGGTACGGCCTGGGGACTGGTTTCAGCGGTTGAACTAGCCATGGCTTTTTTAGCTTCCTCAATTTCCAAAAGTTGTTTCGGATCAGAGGTAATGAGCTGATCTTCAACATACGAGGCCACAACTTTAATTGCCGCGTGTTTATTACCGGCAAAGAAAATACCTTCACCCACACCACATTCTAATAATAAATATTTTTCACTTTCAGTTAGAATAAAAGTTTTTTGGACCAGTTCAATCGCGGCTGACGACTGTTTCAAAAGAATCTGCAGTGATGAGTTGGTCACAATCGCCTGTCCGTAGGGTGAGCGTAAGAAATCGTTCACGTCTTGCGTAATCGTCGTGACACCAAGATAATATTTGCGACAGCGTTTCACAAGCGCAAAAATAAACTTGGCGCTATCTTCATGTTGCATAAGCCACCAGGCTTCATCAATGACTAGAATACGCTTACGCACTTCACTACGGACAATATTCCAAATATAGTTAATAACCGTATAAATCGCCATTGGTCGCAACTCATCTTCAAGGTCACGCACGGAAAAACAAACTAATTGGTTATCCATCTGGACATTGGATGAGCTGTTAAATAGCCCCGCAAACGTACCTTCGGTATACTTACGCAGTCGCATTGACAAATCAGTGCCACCTTCCATGCCTTCAAGAATATCTTGAAAATCCTGCATAATCGGCGGATCAATG
>CAZLCH010000066.1:0-3435 GCA_964558025.1 uncultured Gammaproteobacteria bacterium
ACTAAGTTTAAGAGGTTGATTTTTTGAGAACATTATCTATTCTTATGAGAAATACTATAAAATCCTTTAAATGGATTATTAATATTTTAGATCATCACAGTATTACCTATAAAATTTCCGGCGGTTTTGCGGCCAGGTTGTATGGAGTTAACCGTGAATTAGCTGATATTGATATAGAGGTAGCTAATAATGATATTATAAAAGTTATTGATGATGTTAAAGAGTTTGTTGTTTGGGGTCCGAGTCGTTATCAGGATAGTAATTGGGATTTGGAATTACTAACTCTTTCTTATGAAGGTCAGGAGATTGATATTTCTGGAATTGAAGGAAAAATGTTTAATCAACAAACTAAGCAATGGGAAAACTATTTTGGTGATTTAAGTTCAGTCACTTTGCTGGGAGTATTTGGAAA
Organism: uncultured Gammaproteobacteria bacterium; assembly: GCA_964558025.1. Lineage (GTDB taxonomy): Bacteria > Patescibacteriota > Patescibacteriia > Patescibacteriales > Patescibacteriaceae > Patescibacterium. The sequence goes on from CAZLCH010000066.1 coordinate 413, forward strand.
AGTTATTCCTGTAGAACCTCGTCAGTCTCTGATTGTTTACAAAACAAAACTTGGTCGTGAGGTTGATCTTGAAGATGTAAAACAGCTTAATAAATGTATCTAAGTATATTATTAATTATTAAAATTTAATCATTTTTATGAACGGCTACATTATTAACTTAGAGCAATATACTCTCAACAATGATAATTTCCGCGAGGTATTATATACTGCCAAAAATAGTCAATTAGTGGTTATGAGCTTAAAACCCGGCGAAGACATTGGCGAAGAAGTCCATCACTTGGATCAATTTATCCGTTGTGAAGCGGGTATTGGCAAGGCATTTTTAAATGGCGTCAGTCATGATATTAGTGATGGCTTTGCGATTGTAGTGCCGGCCGGTGCGCTACATAATATTATCAACACTTCAACCGATACACCCTTAAAACTCTATACCGTATATTCTCCACCCAATCACCGCGATGGTGTTATTCACTTAACCAAAACTGAAGCTGAGCAAGATAGTGAAGAACACTTTGACGGTAAAACCACTGAAGATCTTATTTAATTAGCTTGTTAATTGCTATTTCATCATCTTAGTTTTTCTGGCGATTGACAGCCAGCTGTTTTTCTTTTAAGCTATTTCCATTCAAGAACGTACCTTTAAATTAAATAAAATAATGGAAAACAACAAACTGTTAGTATGCACGACGCCTATTCCCGGCCTCATTATTATTCGACTACATCCTCACACTGATAAGAGGGGTAGCTTTCGAGAAAATCTGAACGTAGAAAAATTGAAATCTTTAGAAGTTTTTTCAGATTTCAACATTGTTCAGTGGAATGTTTCTGAAAATTTACCAAGAGGTGTAGTCAGAGGTTTACACGCCGAACCATGGAACAAATATGTCAATGTTCTGAGTGGAGATGCTTTTGGGGCTTTTGTTGATTTACGTCCTGGACACGAGAGAAAACTGTATACTACCCACCTTGATTCAGATACAGCTGTCTTTGTTCCCAAAGGAGTGGCTAATTCCTATCAGACGCTCACGCCAAACACAATGTACGGTTATCTAACCGACGCTCTTTGGCAATCTAACATAAATTATCTAGCTATTAATGTAGCTGACCCTGATTTAAACATCCGTTGGACAATTCCTCTAGATCAATCAATCATCTCCGCAAAAGATAAGGCCAATCCGTTTCTTTCGTCTTTAGGATTATCTGAATTAAACGAAAAGGAGATAACGAAATGAAAAAGCATATCTTAATTTTAGGTGGAGAGGGAAACCTCGGGCAATTTTTTTCGGCTTTTTATCGTCGTAACGATAATTATTTTGTTACGGCTTATGGACGGAAAAATTTGGATGTCTGTAATGAGAAGGAGGTAAGTAAAATGATTTTGTGTCTCAGACCGGACATCATTATTAATTGTGCGGCTTATAACGCCGTTGATGACGCCGAAAGTAATTTCAAAGAAGCCATGGCCTTAAATGGTTATGCCGTTGGCTATATTGCCCAAGCGGCGGAAAATGTCGGGTCAACCCTGGTTCATTTCAGTACCAACTATGTTTTTTCCGGTGAGGATAAAGAGGGCTACAGCGAAGAATCTCCCGTACAACCTCTGAGCGCCTATGGAAAATCAAAGGCACTGGGTGAAGCGGAACTGCGCAAGTATACCAGTAATTTTTATCTAATCCGTACGCAGTGGTTGTATGGAGGCAAAGCTACTACTGGCAAGCGCAGTTTTCCGGAGGTTGTTTTAGGGAAAATTGAAGGTAATCAATCTCTAAAGTTTGTGAATGATGAATATGGTCAGCCTACGTATATGGGTGATGTGGTTAAAGCAACTGATTCATTATTGAATAGTTCTCATCCTCCAGCTATCTACCATATTACCAATTCAGGCGTGGCCAGCTGGTATGACTGGGCGCAGGCGATTGTGAATGAAATCGGTATAGATTTGTCTATAGAGCCCTGCAGTTCGGTCGATTTCATACGTAAGGCAGTACGACCTAAATATGGTATATTGAAAAATTCCAGGTTTGAGGCGTTGCCATCTTGGCAAGATTCATTACAGTCTTATTTATTAAATAAAACTGTATAATAATGTACATTTTGATTACTAAGCAGGGTCTAACCAACCCTGTTTTTATTATCCTCTTCATCTAAGAATAACAACTCGTGACAAAAACAGGCAGGCATGATATAGTCAGTTTGTTAAAATAGTGATAGGTCTCCGTCGTTCAATGGATAGGACATGAGATTGCGGATCTTAAAATGTAGGTTCGATTCCTACCGGAGACACAGCGTTATTTTTTTCTATGGATCTAAAGACTCCTCTCATCGCCTTGCAGAGGATCGGCACGATTCGCTCAAGCCACCTGCGTCGTCTCGGACTAGAAACGGTCGGGGACTTGTTATATTATTTTCCTTTTCGCTATGATGATTTTCGTACCACGGCGCGGATAGCTGATTTGCAGGCCGGACAAACTGTGACAGTTGTTGGTGAATTACAACTGATTCAAAATAAACGTAGTCCACGCCGCCGGATGTATATTACCGAAGCCTTAATCAGCGATGGTACCGAAATGTTGCGCGTGATTTGGTTTAACCAACCTTTTTTAACAAAAAATTTACGTGTCGGAGAAACATTATCTTTAGCCGGTCGAGTGAGCGAAGACTATGGCGGTCTTATTATGACTTCACCGGTTTATGAAAAAGTTCAGCATACTACGGCTGTTCATACCCAGGGTTTAGTCCCAATCTATCATCTCACCGCCAACATCAGTCAGAAACAACTGCGCTCGGCCATGAAACAGATTATTGCTTTGGCAGAAGAGGTGATTGATTGGGTGCCGCCTGAAGTGGTTAAAAAATATGACTTACTAGCACTACCCGAGTCAATTCGTCATATTCATTTTCCTCAAGATCAAGAAAAACTTCAGCGTGCCAAAGAGCGACTTGGTTTTAACGAGTTATTTTTACTTCAGTTGCGGGCACAAGCTCAGCGTCAGGCATTTTTGCGTTTAACGGCGCCGGCGAT
>CAZLCH010000067.1:0-3423 GCA_964558025.1 uncultured Gammaproteobacteria bacterium
CTCGTTATGGTATTTCACGACCCTATATTTTTTATGTTGGCCGGTTGGAAAAGAAAAAAAATATTGCCACTTTAATTGAAGCGTTTGCTCAATTCAAACAACGTCAAGGTCCGCAGTTTCATCATAAACTCTGTCTAGTTGGTGATGCTGGTTTTGGCTTTGATGAAGTCAAATATACCATCCAAGAATATAATCTTGCTAATGACGTTATTATTACCGGCTGGGTAGCTGAAGTAGATTTGCCACATATTTTTGCCCGGGCTGATGCCTTTGTTTTTCCTTCAAACTATGAAGGTTTTGGCATCCCGTTGTTACAAGCAATGGCGACTGAAACACCGATTGTGGCCTCACGCGTCGCCTCAATTCCCGAAGTAATTGCTGAAGCTGGTTTATTATGTGACCCAAAAAGTCCTTCAGCTTTGGCCGATGCTTTGTTGACGGTTTTAAATGACAAAAATGTTCGCGCCCAACTTATTAATGCTGGTCGATCTCGAATTAGTAATTTTAGTTGGGAAAAGGCCGCTCAAGAACTCTTAGCTGTTTTTCAAGGTTTTTCCAAAACATAACTATTATTACTCATGCTACACTGGTTATATATGCGTTCGCTTTACCAGCACATTATTCGCTATGCTATCTTAGGCTGTTATAGTCTTAGTTTGTTTTGTCTATCAACCCCAGTGACTCGGGCTGAGATCGATAGTTTTGTACCTATGCCAACTTCAGTCTTAGTGAGATATAAAGACTCCGAAAGATTAGAAACGATACAACCGCCAGCCGGTGAAAATGTCACTATGCTACTTAATCGTTTACATAAAAACCCACAAGTTTTATATGCTGAGCCAAATTATATTTTTCAGGCTTCAGCTATCACTCCCAGTGATTTACATTTTCCCGACCAATGGTATTTAAAAAGAATTAAAGCACCCGAAGGATGGAATATGCAGACACAAAGTCCCAATGCCATTATCGCCGTGATTGATTCGGGCGTTTATATACAACACCCCGATTTAAAAGATAATATCTGGGTTAATACCGCTGAGATTGATGGCAATAAAAAAGATGATGACAACAATGGATTGATTGATGATCGGTATGGTTGGGATTTTGTAAACAACGTCGCTGATCCAACACCGAAATTTAAACCAGGCTTTACCGAAGCGGGTATTTTACACGGTACCATCATTGCCGGTCTTGTCGGTGCTAGTGGTAATAATATTGAAGGTATCACTGGTATAACGTGGAAGACAAAGATTATGAGCTTAAAAGTATTAGACGATGCTGGTAATGGTGAAACCAGTCGAGTTGTGAAAGCCATTGATTATGCGGTGGCTAAAGGCGCTACTATTATTAACTTAAGTTTTGTTGGTTATTCCTACAGTCAAGCCATGAAAGAAGCGATTGAGCGGGCAGTAGCCGCCGGAGTAGTTATTATTGCCCCAGCCGGTAATGAACAATCAGGCGGACATGGCGTTGACCTAAATCGTAAGCCAATTTACCCCGCTTGTTATGTTGATAAGAACAATCAATCATTAGTGATTGGTGTTGCGGCCACTGACGGTATTGACCAAAAAGCCCCTTTTTCTGGTTATGGCAAGACGTGCGTTGATATTTCGGCACCAGGAATGGGTTTTTTTAGTACTTCGGTGTATGAACCGCAACAGTCATGGCACGGAAAGTTTTTTGATAATTATTATGATGGGTATTGGTCCGGTACATCAGTGGCCGTACCACTCGTTACTGGCGCGCTCGCCTTAATTCAAAATTTTAACCCTTCACTCACGACTAAAGAAAGTGTAGATGCTCTTTTAAATAGTGCCGACAATATTGATGCTTTAAATCCTGAATATAGTGGACAGCTTGGTAAAGGCCGACTGAATCTTTTTAATGCTCTAAATTTAGCCGGTGGTTCTTTGCGTTCTCGTTGGTCTGAATTAGTGATTGCCCCCGCTTCGGTCGGTGAACCATTAGTTGATATTACTGATTTACAAGGTCAAGCACGAACGAGAATTCTCGCGTATGATCGGGATTTTAGAGGCGGAGTCCAAGTGGCGGCCGGTGATCTTGATCATGATAGTAATGATGAAATTATTACCGCTCCCGCTTCTAATCTAGAAGCTGATATTAAAGTTTTTGACCATGCGGGCAAATTCATACGACACTTTTTAGACTACCCAAAAACTTTTCGTGGTGGAGTGACCGTTACGACGGCTGATTTGAATAGTGACGGAAAATATGAGATTATTACAGCGCCGGCCCGAGGCCGATCAAGTGAGGTCAAAATCTTTAGTGGGGAGGGAAAACTATTACGATCATTTCAAGCTTTTCCCACTACCGCCAGTGATGGTGCCGTTGTCACCGTTGGCAATGTCTTTGGGAGTGTGGAGCCAGAAATAATTGTTGGTACGGTTAAAGGTTATGCTCCACAGGTTAAAGTTTTTTCTGTTAATGGTAAACTCATAGCTAGTTTTACCGTTAAGGAAAAATTTAATGGTTTGCGACTCTCAACCCTTGACATTGATGCTAACCCACGACGACAAACCGCTGAAATCGTAATTACCAGTCAGAGTGGGTCATCACAAGCCATCATCACTGATTTTAGAGGCATGACCCGTCGTCGTTTTGAAGTCTATCTACCTTCCTTTAAAGGCGATGTTGGCACTGTTACGGCTGACCTTAATCGCGATGGTCTAAAAGAGATTGTTAGTTTTCCGGGCGCAAGCGGGGGACCGCACGTTAAGTTTTTTAATCATCTTGGTAACATTAAAACGTCATTTTACGCCTATCCACCGGATTTTAGCGGTGGAGTTAATGTGGCAGTTTTGTTTACCAAACTATAACTATATGAGTAATCAGGCAATTTTTGAGAAAAAAAATGTTCTCGTGATTGGCGGAGCAGGTTTTATCGGCTCTCATCTTTGTGATGAATTGATTAAAGACGCTAAGGTCATTTGTATTGATAATTTTTCTTCGGGCGATGAAAAAAATATCGATCATTTACTGGCCCATCCAAATTTCCGTTTTATTCGTCACGATATTTCTGAACCAATTAATTTTAAAGATTTTTTTGAGCTTGATAGTTTTAAACTCGAATTTCAGGGTATTCAGGAAATTTATAATTTAGCCTGTCCGACAACACCGATCCATTTCCAAAAAAATCGTCTGGCTAATATTCTCGCGAATTCTTACGCGGTTAAAAATAGTTTAGATTTGGCGGTTAAGTATCAATCAAAGTTTATGCATTTTTCTTCATCGGTGGTGTATGGTGCTCGTGATGAAGATAATGGCTTAGTTAATGAAGATTATCTTGGTACGGTCGATATGTTGTCTGATCGCTGTTCGTATGACGAAGGTAAGCGATTTGCTGAGAGTATGGTTAAAACCTATAAAGATGTCTATGGTCTTGATGCTAAGATTGTTCGTGTT
>CAZLCH010000068.1:0-3413 GCA_964558025.1 uncultured Gammaproteobacteria bacterium
CCAAATTAAGTCGATGTTTGGTGATGGAGCGATTATGAAATTTGGTGATGTAAAAAATGCCGAAGTGGAAGCGATTTCCACTGGTTGTGTTTCCCTAGATTTAGCTTTAGGTGTTGGTGGTGTACCGCGTGGTCGTATTATTGAAATTTTTGGTCCTGAAGCTTCCGGTAAAACCACTTTGGCTCAGCATGTCATTGCGGAAGTACAGCGCCAGGGCGGTATTGCGGCCTTTATTGATGCTGAACATGCACTTGATCCAGAATATGCTACAAAAATTGGCGTCAATATTAAAGACATGTTGATTTCCCAACCCGATACCGGTGAACAAGCCTTAGAAATTTTAGAAACGCTTGTTCGTTCTAACGCAATTGATGTTGTTGTCGTTGATTCAGTGGCGGCTTTAGTGCCAAAAAAGGAAATTGAAGGCGATATGGGCGACTCACATATGGGCTTACAAGCTCGTTTGATGAGTCAGGCCTTACGAAAATTAACTGGAATTGTTTCAAAAACTAAAACCGTGGTTATTTTTATCAACCAAATTCGTATGAAAATTGGGGTCTTTTTTGGCAATCCAGAAACAACCACTGGTGGTACAGCCTTAAAATTCTATAGTTCAGTTCGCCTTGAAGTTCGTCGCAGTGCGCAGATTAAACAAGGTGAGAGAATTATTGGTAATCGAGTAAAATGTAAGGTGGTGAAAAATAAAGTTGCCGCGCCGTTTAAGACCTGTGAATTTGATATTATGTATAACGAAGGTATGTCGGTATCCGGAGATTTACTTGACTCTGGCGTTGCCTTTGGTGTGATTACCAAGAGCGGTACTTCTTACACGTATGGAGAAGTAAAGTTAGGTGTTGGTCGGGAAAATGCTAAAGCGGCTTTGAAGGCTGACAAGAAAATAATGAAAGAGATTAGAAGTAAGATTATAGCTGAAGCTAAGGTTAAGGACGCGGAATAATATTTTAAAAAAGAAAAAAGGCGACTATCAAAATAGCGCCTTTTTTATTTGGTCATACATTATTTATTTCTATCCAGTCCAATAGAGCAAAAATAGCCCCGGACTAGAAAGTTGGCTGTTATACCAACAAAGAGTGTAAAAGGAATGAATAGCACCCAGAATTTAGGAGTGCTATCCGTTACGCTGTTGCAAAAGAAAATGCAACACATTAGTAAGACGAAAGCTAATATCAAACATTTATGTACATCATCCGTTGCAAAGAATTTTTGGTATAACTTGCTTTTTATTTTTTTATCGTCTTCATATTCAACTTCTTCTTCCTTATTCAAAAAGCAATCATGCATATCCTTTATTTTACCAGCCAGAGTTCCTATTGAAAAGAAAAAACCTGAAGCAAGTAGGGTTATTGATATGCTCCCCATAATAATTTTGCCCACTCCCTCCATTACCACATAGCAGATAAGAATAGTTATCACTAATATAATAGTGAATAGTATTGTTTTCATTTTTTACCTCCTGTTTATTATTTTTTTTGTTTAATTTTTAATTATTCAAATTATCATTTTTAATCATGGTATGTCAATAGAAGTTCTTTTGTTACAAAAAAAGCCAGAAATTTGGCTTTTTAAAGATCTTTTATAGTCAATTAACTATATTAAGCTCTTTCCACGTATTCTTCAGATTCAGTGTTAATTCTAATCATATCACCTGATTCAACAAACATCGGTACATTAATAGTTGCACCAGTTTCCAGTTCAGCGGTTTTCATAACATTGCCGGCAGAGTTTCCGCGGACGCCCGGAGGGGCGCTCGTGACCATTAATTCAACTTTAATTGGCAGTTCAACCGACATTGGTTTACCTTCAAAATGCATTACAGTAACGTCAATGCCGTCTTTCATGAATTTTTCTTTACCCCCAAGTTGATCAAGCGGCAAGTTAAACTGTTCGTAATTTTCGTTATCCATGAAATAGGCAAAACTTTCATCTTTATATAAGTAATTACATTTACGTTTTTCAACATCAGCTTCTTCAGCGCGATCATTTCCTTGCCAAGTTTTTTCCATAACATTACCTGTTACCAAATTTTTCAGCTTGGTTTTAAGAACAGCGCCACCGCGTCCCATTTTATGGTGGTCAGAGCGTGTCACAACATATGGCTCACCGTTTATAACAATTAGTTTGCCAACTTTTATTTCGGTTAGGCTTAACATAGTGATAATAGATTGTAATTAACGTCGCTGGTTAGGAAAATGTAAGAGTCCCATAATACGGGCACGCTTTACCGCCTCAGCTAATTTGCGTTGATATTTGGCGGAAACACCAGTACGACGGCTAGGTAGGATTTGACCATAAGAGTTAATAAACTTTTTTAGCAGTTCAATATCTTTGTAGTCAATTTCTTTAATGTTATTACTTTTAAAATAACATTGTTTTTTTTGTTTAGTCATTGTTTGCGTCATAAGAGGGGGTTAAAAATTTTAGAAAGGAATATTCTCAACTTTAATTTCATCATCAGCTGGAGCAAAACCACCTTCATCAGTAAATCGCGGTGTGGTTTCTTCACCGTAGTTAATGACTGGTTCACTGGCTTGAGCGGGTTGAGAATATTGATTTTGATTATTACCAAATGATTGTCCACTACGATTACCATTGGCTGGTAACTTATCAAGCATAATCATATTTTCCGCGACAATTTCGGTAATATAGCGTTTCTGGCCAGTGTTTTTGTCAATCCAATCACGGGTCTGAAGTCGGCCTTCAATATAGACTTTTGAACCTTTGTGTAGATATTGTCCGCAGATTTCTGCTAGTTTGCGCCAAGCAACAATATTATGAAATTCAACTCGTTCTTGGCGTTGACCAGAAGCGTCATTCCAGTAGAAGTTGGTCGCAACTGAAAAAGAAGCAACGGTCGCACCATTAGCGGTTTGACGAACATCGGGATCGCGGGTGATGTTGCCGATGATCATAGCTTTATTAAGATTCATATAGTTGATGTCGCTTGAAAGGAAACGACGTTAGTTAATAGTTAAAAGGTTGTAAAGTTATAATAAGTTGCTAGCGTCAATGATTTTATCAATTTCTTGATCAAGATCTTTAAGCTCAGTACGGGTATCATTAACGGTTTTATTTTTTTCAGTTTGTTTTTCTTCTTCAGCCTTACGGCGAGCGGCAATTTTGGCGGCGATTTCTTCTTCAGCTTTTAATTCGGCGGCGGTCTTTAAACGCTTTTTGACAATTTGATGACGTAGAATATCATTTGAAAGACGCAAACGATTATTTAATTCCTGTAGTTTTGGACCAGATAAGTTAAACTCAACTAAGTGATAATAACCATGACGAAAACCGTCAATGGTATAGGCAAGTTTTTTCTTACCCCAGTATGCTTGACTGGTAATTTGACCACCATAATCAACACTCATTTGCTCGATTCTTTGGCGGATTGGCTCAAT
>CAZLCH010000069.1:0-3404 GCA_964558025.1 uncultured Gammaproteobacteria bacterium
TATTGCGATTGCCCGTCATAAACAACATCCTCATCTTATTGCCTCGGGCACTGGTTTAATTATAGCCCTTTTCTTTTTGATCATTTTCTAATATATTTTGACTTTTTTCACATAATGTGATATTTATAAAAAGAATAAACTTTTACTTTTTAATATATAGGTATATAATAATAAGACCTATATATTGATATTCTTTTTATTATTTTCTGAGATAATTAAAAGAAATCATAAATTTTAATCACCCCTCCTATGAAAAAGATTATTGTGCTTTCTATACTGTGCTTATTACTAAGCCCAGTATCACAAACATTAAAAAGCGCTCGCGCAGTTCTATCAACTGAAAATGAAGCCGCCAGCGATGTTGTTGAGGGTGATTCTGTACCGTCTATCTTTCAGGAAGCTGATCCGGCGCCCGCACCAGCGGCTGATTTAGCTGATGAGGAGTCTGAAGGTAGTGAGGTGCCTGCCCCAGTACCTCATCCTTGTCCTGGTATTTTATCCATCATCAGTCCATGCGGCTCTGGTCCGATTCTTATCCCGCCAGTAGCTGATTTAGCTGATGACCATCCTGAAGGACCAGATGTAGCTACAGAGCCCTGTGTTGTTAAGCCAAGAATTTTAGATTTCATTCATGGTTTTGTTACCGGTCCAGTTAAGATTTCACCTTGTCCGTTCAAGCCAGCCCATGATCCAGCGGCTGAATTTGCTGAAGATGTTGTACCAGCACCACAACCTTGTGGAGTTCGACCATCAATTTTAGATGTTATTCATGGTCTAGTGACTGGTCCGATTAAAATTTCACCTTGTCCGTTTAAAGCCGCTCATGACCCAGCCGTTGAATTGACTGAAAATATCGTACCGGCTCCAGTACCTGTTCCACAACCGTGTTCTGTTGATGTAGCGATTGATGTTGCAATATCTCCTGATGCCGATACCGTACAACCAGTTATTAACCCTTGCATTGATCCAATTGAAGAAGAAACAGGTGAAGAAGAAACCGTTGAGGAACCAAGCCCTTCACCTTCTGGAGGTAGTGGCGGAGGCGGCGGAGGCGGTTTTATTCCCACTAATGTAACAAATTCAACTACAACTACCACTACTAGTAACACAAATAATAATCAACCACAGAATCAACAAGTACTTGGTGAACAGTTGTTTGCTGGTAATCCAAGTCAGCAAGTGCTTGGTGAACAGCAGGTTGCAGGTAGTACCGCTTCCCCTTCTTTTCCAAAAACCGGTGTTGGGAATTCCGCTACAAAATCTGCTACCACGGCCATAACTCTCACGTTTGCTTTACTCAGTTTATTGGGTGCGAGTTTACTATTATATACTAAAAAAGATCGTACCACTGCTTCCGTTTCCAAATAATAATGAAGAAACAGCTTGTCAATACTTTTCACCTTAAGTCTGAACAAGCGCATAAAAATCGTTTGCTGTATTGGGCGTATATTTGCGCTTTAGCGGCAACGATTTTTTTGTGTGTTTTTTTTCTGTACTCAAAAAGTTCATCGCCTCTAGCGTATGTTGAACCGCAGACGCTATCAATCACAACCTCGGAACAAACCGTTTTACCCACTCCAGTTCGCCTGGTGATTCCAAAAATTGGCGTTAATGCTATGATTGAATCGGTAGGGTTGACACCTGCTGGCGCAATGGATATACCAAAAGATCAGTTTAATGTCGCTTGGTATAACCGTGGTCCGCGTCCGGGTGAGCAGGGTAGTGCCGTGATTGACGGTCATCTTGATGGCGAAAATCAGACTGAGGCGGTTTTTAAAGATTTGAAAACAGTTGAAATTGGCGATACAGTTGAGGTCATCGATGATCAGGGTCATCAGACAGTCTTCGTTGTTCGTAAGACCAAGTTATATCAAGCGAATGATGACACGACTGAGATTTTTAAAGATACGAGTGGGCGTTATTTGAATCTGATTACCTGTGCTGGTCGTTGGAATTCCGATCGCCATGATTATGAAGAGCGACTAGTTGTGTTTACTGAATTAGCATCTTAGTATATTTGTGCTTATGAAATTATCGGGACTAGATACCAAACCTACGTTTGGGCCACTAAATGAAGAGCCAGCACGATCAGAGGCGGTTTTTATAAACGCAAAAAATAAACAAGAAGTTATAGATAGACCTATTAGAGCCTCTATTATTGAGGGTAATAATATAGACCCCTTTAGTCAGAAGATGATTGATCAAATTAAGAAAAAAGGCGTCGCGGTTGATTTTTATGGTTCAATGGCTGAGTTTAGAGATCTTAATATAACTAACCAAGGATTAGGTACTTATGTTATTTCCGAATGTGATGAGAATGACAAATACTCTGAGAAATATTATGATTGTACGGGAATTATTATAGCTGGAAAGTCAAGTATCTCGGATCAACAGGTCTCTTTACTCAGCCATCAAAATCCAGAAATTTTTCTTGGAAATTACCGCGATCAATTTAGCGAAGATATAGAAGATCATTGTCGTTATATACGTAGATCGGTTGATAAAAATACGCTTGACATTGTTATTTTTGGTGGTCAACAAGATTATTATAATCCCGAGGAAGCAAAAATCTATAAACAGTCAATCACTTTTTTGAGCACATTGCTAAAGAAAGAGCTAGGTATTAAGCCAACAATTTTAACTGGACCAAAGGTACAGGATGGTTTCACGAGTGTATACTATAATACAAAACAGCGACATATATACCTTGTGCGCCCATATAATACGAAAAATACCAGTGTGAATCAGTCATATCAGTTACAAGATTATACACAAAAAGCGAAAAAATGGTATTAAATTATATGACCAGAGTAAAAAAATCACCCATAGTGAGTCGTTTAGAAAATACTGCTACCGAATCAGTTGAGCATTTATTGACTGATCGGTTACCATGGCTTGTTTTAGGTTTGTTTGGTGGTTTAGTGGCGACATTTATTATGGCTAAATATGAAGATTTATTAGCCGCCGATGTTCGTCTGGCCTTTTTTATTCCGATTATTGTCTATCTAAGTGACGCAGTCGGAACACAAACCGAAACAATCTATATTCGTGCTACTGCTGAGAAAAAAGTTAATTTTTTAAAATATGTTTTAAAAGAGAGTTTGGTTGGTTTTAGTCTTGGTGTTATTTTTGGTTTGTGTTTGGGCCTTGTTGCAACATACTGGCTTCATTCCGCCGCCATTGGTTTTACTATTGGCCTTACCATGCTCATTAATTTGTCATTAGCGCCAATTTTGGCAGTGGTTATCCCTAGTCTTCTAAATAAAAGACATACTGACCCGGCTTTAGGCGCCGGTCCAGTCGCGACAATTATCCAAGATCTTATTAGTCTTTTAATTTTCTTTTTTGTGGCCGCCATTATCATGTTTAATTAAGTAGCATCACGATAGTCAAAAACTAATAAA
>CAZLCH010000070.1:0-3365 GCA_964558025.1 uncultured Gammaproteobacteria bacterium
TAATATTTAGACTCTCCTCGTTTTCTGGTAAAGGGTAGTATAAATCACGCGCATAGCCGTTATGGATGACAATAATCTTGTCAGATGTCACCGGATAGGCATTAAGCAATTCTTGTTTCGTGAAATTTGAGATAGCAACAACCCGCCGGGCATGTTGCAGGCTAAAACACGTTGACCATTCAAGATAATCAAAGGTGTTAGCGCCGTAACGACCAAGTGTACCAAGACGAATTAAAAAATTTAAAAAACCATGTCGACGTCGACTATCCGTCCCAAGTCGCTCCTTATCATACAGAGTTGGATCAGACCGAAAGCCAATATCATGGATGGTTACCACGGAATTTTTGGGATGAATAATTGGTAGGGCATGAGCCGGCACAAACAATATGTCGGGACGATGAAACAGCATCTCCCAACTTAACCGTCCCTGCGTCCAAAAAAATTTAAAGGGCGATCGCAGAATCTTGGCCTGAAAATTATTATGTGGACTCATAATTTTCTGTCGACCATCGGTTTGGACTGGTACGGTTAGTGTGTTGTCCTCACCACCTGGGCGCACGTCAAGCAATCCACCACTCAGCGGCGAATCAGAATAGAGGATATATTGATTATGATTATCAACCGCAGCTAAAGCGCGAATCATGTAATACGAATACCATTCTGTTCCGCTCTTATGACGACGGTTGGCGCGCGAAGCGTCAATACCGATAAGCATAGATGTTAATTATTTACTGGCAAAAATACTGCGCTTGTATGAATCCAAATTTTCTAACGCAATCCCTGTACCTTTGGCCACGCAAAGCTGAGCTTCGTCAGCCACATAGGCTGGCACGTCAGTGGTTCGGTATAATAACTGATCAAGATTTCTTAACTGTGAACTACCGCCGGACAACACCATACCTTTGTCCATGATATCAGACGAAAGTTCGGGCGGGGTCTCACGTAAAACATTTTTCACCGCCGCAATAATGGCTTCCAGTTCATTTTGGATTGCTTCGGTCACATCATCAGACGTCACAATAATATTACGCGGCAAGCCGGTAATAATATCACGACCACGAATTTCCGTCGTTAATTTATCTTCAAGATATAGCGCACTGCCGATGGCAATTTTAATTTCTTCGGCCGTTCGTTCGCCAATCACTAAATTATATTTACGACGAATATAATCAATAATTGAACTATCAAACCGATTACCACCAACCCGCACTGAGGTTGAGGTTACAACCCCACCTAAAGAAATGACGGCCATTTCTGAAGTGCCGCCGCCAATATCGACAATCATATGTCCAGACGCGGAACCAATCGGAATATCAGCACCAATCGCGGCGGCAATCGGCTCTTTGATAATATAAGCCGCTCGTGCTCCGGCCGCGATCGTCGCGTCAATCACAGCGCGTCGTTCAGTTGAGGTAATGCCAGCCGGCACGGCCACCATCACTTCCGGACGAAATAAACGCACGCCCGATAAAGCTTTATTGATAAAATAACGCAACATTGCTTCCGTCGTATGATAATCGGCAATAACACCGTCTTTTAACGGCTTAATCGCCATAATATTACCTGGCGTACGACCCAACATGTCTTTGGCTTCGTTACCAACTGCTAAAACTTTCTTATCAGTCATTGATAAAGCCACCACGGATGGCTCATTAATAACAATCCCCCGGCGCGGTACATGGACGAGGGTGTAGGTTGTGCCAAGATCAATACCAATGCGTTTACTCAACATACTTAAAAATGTATTAAAAAATTACGATCAATCTCCAAATCGCCTTCGGTGGTAAAACGATTAGGCGTTGGATTTTCCGAATAAAGGTTAATAGGTTCATAGGATTGTATCGTATTATTAAAGTCAACGTCAACTGAAAGATCGACTTTGCCCGTCCCTGGTTGTTTCTGGACTAATAAAGCGTAATTCTTGTACTTGTTCATATTATCAACCATCCGGGCGGGCAACTTATACTGAAAGGTAACTTGTGCAGTACGTTTCGGTGGTACGATCACATAACCACCGAAATAAGTACGTCCCACTTCATCACCCGACATGACCGAACCATCCTCCAAGCCAGTTGTTTTTAACAACGTACTGCCAACTGGCACATAGATACGGGTAAAGCTCTGGTAGCGACTCGTTTTCCAATCAACCGTACCTTCATGGGCGTAACTCAACGTAACGGTCGCCACTAAATTTGAATCTTTATCCTGTTCCAATTTGTAGGCAATATGTCGTTTCATCACGGCATCGGTTTTTAAAGCCGCCAGGTTAGCATCCACCACCATCAAATAATCACCCCAGCTTTGTTTTACTTCACCAGACCAACCCTGATCTTTAATCAAGGCTTGTACCGTCGGCTGCTTTGAATAGAGTAAAATATTTTTTCGTACCATCGTATCGCCTAGCAGTCGGATTAACTCGGGCCAACGATCAAGCGGTAAGTCAAGCAAACGCTCTTTCAAAATCTTAGCCAGATCGCCGACCACTTCTTTACGATGCCAGGACGGGGTACCTAAACGAATATAATCCTTTTCAACTTTATACTGCAGTAAATTAGTAAAATTATCAGCCGTGTATAATTCGCCATCATATAAAATTGGGCCAGTTAATTTCATTAAGTCAGTAATAACATCAGGAGTAATCGCAATCACACCATCAAAATTTTTAATTGGATCGGGCGTGGTTTGGGCATTATTTTCCAGATTATAAAACCATAATATTTTTTCCGCGCTGGTCGGCCAATCCGGAGACCAGTTAGCATCACGCATATACCAGTTATCAACCAAATAATCCTTGATTGGCGTTGGTGGGGTGACCTTGACTTTATCTTTCACCGGCATATCAAGATGGTAAATATCATGGGTTTCAAAACGTTGGAAATCACCATCTTTAGTTTGAATAACGCCATAGGTACCGATGAAACCACCGGTCGGACGTAACTCGTCACTATTTTGTAAAACAAACAAATAACGAGCCGTGGTTGGGTAACCGAGTAAGGGTGGTAATAACTTTGTTAAGGGTGAAGCTGAGGCCAACGTTTCCTTACCAGTCGTTAAATTTTTTGTCAGTTCAGTGATTTTGGTATTAAGAGGAATAATCCAATCAAACGAAGAGACAGATCTGATTTCAACCAAGCTTTGATCAATTAAAGTTTGAATTTCCGATAGTGTCGGCTCGGCCTGGTAGATACTTTCCAGAATATGACTTTTTTCCGCGGTAGATAATTGAGAAAAGCTGACAGTATGGTCTTGCGCTAAAACCGTATTAAGATTATTGGCATAGGTCGTACCCTTATTCATCGCAGTCGCAATCAACTCTCCCCCGCGCGCGAGATGAGCGGCATCAATTTTATAACTTTGTATGGTTG
>CAZLCH010000071.1:0-3339 GCA_964558025.1 uncultured Gammaproteobacteria bacterium
TTGAACAGATTAAAGATCGTCTCAATGCTTTTGAACCGTCCGTGAAAGAAAAAACTGTCGGGCGCGTTATTCATGTCAGCGATGGTATCGCAACAGTGGCTGGTCTAGCGACAGTGCGCATGTCGGAGATGCTTGAATTTTCCGTAGCTGATGGCCTTGTGACTGGCGTAGCGTTGAACCTTGAAGAAGATCGAGTCGGTGTGGCGATTTTAGGTGATTATCATCTGATTACCGAGGGAACAGAAGTAAAAGCCACGGGACGTATTCTAGAAGTGCCGGTTGGTGATGGCTTAATTGGTCGGGTGGTAAATTCTTTGGGCGAGGCGATTGATGGTAAAGGTGCAATCAGTGAAGCGGCTTTTTATCCGGTAGAAAAAATTGCCCCAGGTGTTATTACTCGTCAATCAGTTAATCAACCATTACAAACCGGTATCAAAGCCATTGACGCGATGATTCCGATTGGACGGGGTCAACGTGAATTAATTATTGGTGATCGTCAGCTCGGTAAAACCGCTTTGGCGATTGATACGATCATTAATCAAAAAGGTCAAAATGTTATTTGTATTTATGTGGCGATCGGACAAAAGGAATCAAAGGTGGCTTCAATTTTAGCTAAGCTTGAATCAGCTGGTGCGCTTGAATATACGACGGTTGTTTTAGCCGGTGCATCAGCCCCAGCGCCGTTATTATATTTTGCCCCGTATGCTGGTTGTGCGATGGCCGAATATTTTTTGGATCAAGGTAAAGATGTTTTAATTGTTTATGATGATCTTTCGAAGCACGCCGTGGCCTATCGGGAAATCGCTTTAATTTTACGTCGTCCACCCGGTCGTGAAGCCTATCCAGGCGATGTTTTTTATCTTCACTCTCGTTTACTGGAGCGGGCTTGTAAATTAAATAAAGAACATGGTGGCGGATCAATCACGGCGCTACCAATCATCGAAACGCAAGCCGGCGACAATAGCGCTTATATTCCAACGAACGTTATTTCCATTACTGATGGACAAATTTATCTTGAACCAGATTTATTTTATCAGGGTAATCGTCCTGCCATTAATGCTGGTTTATCAGTTTCCCGTGTTGGTTCTGCCGCGCAAATCAAAGCCATGAAAAAAGTAGCCGGAAAGATTCGTTTGGAAGCGGCACAGTATCGTGAGTTAGCTGCTTTTGCGCAGTTTGGTTCTGATCTTGATGAGGAAACAAAACAAAAGTTGGAACGTGGTCGTCGTTTATACGAAATATTTAAACAAGGTCAGTATGTTCCTTTGCCCGTTGCTGAGCAGGTAGTAATTTTTTGGGCATTGATTAATGGTCATATTGATAGTGTACCAGTCGAAAAAGTAACTGAATTTGAAACTGGTTTAAAAAATTATGTACGCAGTTCATATCCCAAGACTTTAGCTAAAATTGCCAAGGTGGGCGATTTGAGTGATGAGATTGTCGCTGAATTAACTACTGCCGTCACCGATTATAAAACAACGGTTGAATTTTAATTTTGTATTGTATGGCTAAGACTAAAGATATTCAACGTCGCATTAAATCAATTTCCAGTACCAAGCGTATTACTCGGGCAATGGAAATGGTTGAAGCGGCCAAGATGAGAAAAGCCGTTGAAGCGGCCTTAGCTTCTCGTACCTACGCGAATTTAAGTTGGGAAACGTTAATGAATATTGCCGCCGCTAATGGAAAGTTAAGCCACCCTTTATTACAAACTCGTCCTGAGATTAACAAGCAAGCCATCATTGTCATTACCGCCAATCGCGGACTATGTGGCAGTTTTAATACAGCGGTTACCAGTGAAGTTCGTCGTTACATAAAAGGTTTTGAAGAAAAGACTGATATTATTTTATTAGGTAAAAAGGGTGAGAGCTTGACTCAGGGCGGCAATATCACAGCGCAATTTCACAAAGATGAGGCGATCGTGAATAGTAGTTTGGTTGCTCCTATCGCGCGTCTCGTGATTGATGGTTTTAAAGAAGGTTTATATGACCGCGTCTTGATTGCATATACTGATTATATTAATGTGGTAAAACAAGTGCCGCATGTCAAACAAATGTTACCTTTAATGACTGAAGCGGTTGATGGATCATTAGGTATTTTTTCTGATCAGGATCGCGTAGGAGTAACCCAGGAGTTTGTGACGGAAAAAACTAAACAACATTTAGGCGGCGGAGGCTTTAAACACGAGTATACTTTTGAACCAACGGCGCAGGCCGTGCTTGATGAAGTTGTACCGCGCTTAGTATCAGTTCAATTATATCAGGCCTTACTGGAATCAAATGCTTCTGAACATAGTGCGCGTATGGCGGCGATGCACCAGGCAACTAAAGCGGCCTCTGATTTAGTTGGTGAGTTAACTTTATTTTATAACAAAGCTCGTCAAGCGGCGATTACAGCGGAAATTGCTGAAATCACCGCTGGTGTAGCGGCTCTGGCTTAATTATTTTTTATGACAAAAAATACAGGACACATTAAACAAGTTATCGGCGTCGTGGTTGACGTTGCATTTGAAAATCATATTCCGGAAATTAATTCGGCTTTGACAACTAAGACTGCGAGCGGACCATTAACACTTGAAGTTGCTCAGCATATTGGCAGTGGTTTAGTGCGAACCGTGGCGATGGGTTCAACTGATGGTTTGCGTCGCGGTGATGAAGTTTCCGACTCCGGTTTCCCCATCAGCGTTCCAGTTGGTCAAGAAACCCTCGGACGAATTTTTAATGTTTTAGGGGAAGTGATAGATAACGGAGAAGCAGTTGCGAGTCAGAAAAAATATAGCATTCATCGACCTGCGCCAAAGTTGATTGACCAGTCCACTGAAGCGACTATTTTGGAGACTGGTATCAAAGTTATTGATTTGATTTGTCCGATTTTGAAAGGCGGAAAAGTTGGTTTGTTTGGCGGCGCGGGCGTGGGTAAAACAGTGGTGATTCAAGAATTGATTAATAACATTGCCAAGGCCCACGGCGGCGTGTCGGTTTTTGCTGGCGTTGGTGAGCGTACTCGTGAAGGTAATGATCTATATCACGAAATGAAAGAAGCTAAAGTGATTGATAAATTAGCGATGGTTTTCGGACAGATGAATGAACCACCGGGCGCCCGTGCTCGTGTGGCTTTAACTGGGCTTTGTATGGCCGAATATTTTCGTGATGAACAAAAGCAGGATGTGTTGTTTTTTATTGATAATATTTTTCGTTTTACGCAGGCCGGTGCCGAAGTATCGGCTTTGCTCGGTCGTTTGCCATCGGCCGTTGGTTATCAACCAACCCTAGCGACAGAAATGGGACAATTACAAGAACGCATTACTTCAACTAAAGACGGTTCAATTACTTCTATCCA
>CAZLCH010000072.1:0-3300 GCA_964558025.1 uncultured Gammaproteobacteria bacterium
AATAAGAAAGAGCCGCTAAGTTGGAGATTAGCGGCTCTAATTTTTATTGAGCTCTCATGTTTTCGGTAAGCGCGTCCAACGCGGCCGAAAGCAAGTTTAATATTTTGAGCACTACTTCAAGCAGTGCTTGTGAAAGCTCGGGGAGAAACCAGTGCAGCACCAAGAGTGCTAACGTCAGCGCCAGTGCTCCCGTAAACGCTTTGTACATAATACTAAGCGTTAATAATTAATTGGGATGACTGGCGTCACAGGCGACCAACTCTGGTCTGCCCTCTGCAGGTTTTTTATGCAGAGTGTCCTCCCGGAATTTGAGGGTAAAATGTTTACCCCAAAATTCCGGGAGACCTGGTTTATTATGTTGGTAAAGGATTGTTGGACATTCCTTTATACCTTGACTGTTTTATTTAGTCAACTTCGGTTCCGATCATTAGTTTACCCTAGACCTATTCGCGCGAATTGGTAGAATAGCAATTCTGGTAAGGGTTGAAATGAGTCTTATTGCTTAAACTTGCCTTTTTATAACTTTTAGGCTAATGTATGGGCACAAAAACAAGCAAAATAAACAATATTTCATTAACAATTAGGAGTATAAAATGAAACGCACAGCTCTTTTATCTGTTTACAATAAGCAAGGCATAATTGGTTTTGCTAATTCATTGCTAAAATTAGATTTTAATCTAATTGCTTCAGGTGGTACATCCAAAGCTCTTAAGGAAGCAGGGCTTCTTGTTACTGATATTGCCGACCTTGTTGGCGGAGGCCCAATCCTTGGGCATAGGGTAGTAACACTTTCACGCGAGGTGCATGCTGGCTTACTGGCTAAAGATAATGAAGAGGACAGAGCAGAATTAGAAAGATTAGGCATTCCCTTTATTGATCTCGTGTATGTGGATTTATACCCTTTGCAGGAAGAAATAAATAATCCATTTGCAACCATTGAATCTGTTTTAGAAAAAACGGATATTGGTGGTCCAACTATGTTAAGTTCGGGAGCTAAGGGGCGGCGTATAGTTATAAGTAATAATCAAGATGTTCCTTATGTGTTGGGTTGGCTAAAAAAGGACTGCCCCAATAAAGATAAATTTTTAAATAAATTGGCAGTCAAAGCAGATTTATTAGTTGCTAAATATCGGGCGGCATCAGCTGAGTACCACAGTAAGGGGGCGGTTGATATTTATCTCAATGTCGATGACGAATTTCTTGATATATCAGGATTCTAATTAATCTCGCAGGGCTAGTAACTGGCCTTGCTTTTTTATAACTTTTGGGTTAAGGTATGGGCACAAAAACAAGCAAAATAAACAATATTTCATTAACAATTTAAGGAGTTATAAAGTGGAAAATGTTATAAACAAGCAATTACCCGGCAATCCGAGGTATCAACCCAAGGAACTACAAGAAATTTTCGGGTACGATATATTGTACCGTCCTGTTGGGGAAATTGAGATAGCTAGCATCAGAGTTTTAGGGGAAATAGGCGTTATATCGCCAAAAGTTATGGCTCTTCTGACAACAGAAGTAGAATAAAGAATAATTAGCGTTCTGACAACAACAGTGGATGAAACGGAGAGAAAGGTAACCAAGCATGATGTTCGGGCTTGGATACGCTTAGCGCAAGCAGAAGCACCGGGTGATTTACACCGTTGGATACATATACTTCTGACTAGTTATGATCCCTTAGATTCTGCCCGCACCCTAATGTTTGTGAGGGCACATCATTTGGTGGTGGCACCGCTTATAAAAAAACTCATAACCGAATTAGCTCACAAGATTGATGAGTACTGTAAAACTCTGCAAATAGGCAGAACTCATGGACAACATGCTTTGCCGATTACAGTTGGCTTTTGGTTGGCGACTATTCTTAGCCGGATTATCTACAACGCCAATAAAATGAATCTGCATGCCGGTGAATTGGTAGGTAAAATTTCCGGAGCAGTGGGAGCTTATAATGCCCAAGTCGGGCTGGGGGTAACTCAAAAATGCGGTAGTAAAACTTTTGAAGAAAGGGTTTTAGAAAAAGTAGGCCTAAAACCAGCTCTCATTAGCACGCAAATCCTACCACCCGAACCGCTAGCGTATTATTTGTTTTCCTGTACTTTGCAATCGGCATCACTAGCGCAATTTGGACGCGATTGCAGGAATTTAATGCGGAGTGAAATTGGAGAAATCGGCGAGCCTTATGAACAAGGGCAGGTTGGTTCATCTACCATGGCCCATAAGCGTAATCCAATAACTTTTGAGAATATCGAAGGTATGTTCATAAGAACCAAGAACGAATTTGGTAAGGTGATGGATACCTTAATCAGTGAGCATCAGCGCGACTTAGTAGCTAGCTGTGTTTATCGGGATTTTCCAATTATTCTGGTTAATCTGGTTCAACAGCTTTCTAGCTTGTTACGACCTAATAAAGAGGGCAAGCCATTCATTGCCCGTTTAGCGGTAGACAAAGATGCTTGCCAGCGCAATTTTGCCATGAATGCTAATGTTATTTTAGCTGAACCTATATACATAGCTTTGCAAATGGCCGGTTATAACGGCGATGCTCATAAGCTAATAAATGAGCAGGTAATAGGCTTGGCTAAAGCCAATAATCGATTGTTAATTGACGTTGTAAAGAAGTTAGCCGAAGATAATGACGAGCTTTACTCAGTCGTAAAACAGATACCACAGAAATTAATAGAGTTATTTTATTATCCGGAAAAGTATATTGGCTTAGCTAGCGATAAGGCAATACAAATAGCGATCATGGCACGGAAATTTGTTGAAACTGAAAAAATAATAATAAATCAAACAACATAGGAGTAAAAATGGATTCTAAACAAAAAAGAAAAATCGCCATTATTGTCGGATCTGATAGCGATTTTAAACAATGCGGAACTGGTCTTGATAGACTACAAGATGCTCAAGACAAGGGCGATTGTGTGATAGTTGGAGTTTATGTCCGCAGCTTGCATGATAATCCTCACGAATTACAGCAGCTTTTACTGCAATTAAGCCAGCAAAAGATTGACGTGATAATTGCAGGCGCTGGTTGGGCTAATGCTTTAGCGGGCTATTGTGATACTTATCTAAGAAGTGTCTTGTTGGATAAGCATATTACTGTTGTTGGTGTGGCTTTTTCTGACCCTAAAAATAATCGTCATACCATGGCTGCCAGACTAGGTATTGAATGCGTGCCCGGATCCCAAATTGTGTTCAATTATAAACCAAATGATAATTCTAATTTTCATTTTGATTATTTTATTGGTGCAAGTGGGTTTAATAGGGCTTGTCAGGTTGCTGTAATATGCTTATCCAACA
>CAZLCH010000073.1:0-3287 GCA_964558025.1 uncultured Gammaproteobacteria bacterium
GGCACATAAACGCTTCTGGGCGCTTTGTCACCTGCCCAAACGCTAGACGCCGACAAAGCTAAACCGATGATTGAAACAACCACTAATATATTTAGATGCTTCATAAAATATGGGTTAATAATAAATTAACTATACCTTTTTTGGGCCTTATTAACAAGAAAAACTAGAGTATAATTTCATCTTGATTACCAAGCAACGTTATCTTATCATCCTGAACTAATAAAGCTTGTTCATCTGTTAAAACTTTTACTGGATAAAAAGAATTAGTTATTTCTTTCTTGATTATTTCCTTATATGTTGGATTATAATGTACGGTCACAATAAATGGCACAAGACTGAGACCGCCAAAATCAGTAATACCATAATGATCATATTTATCCTGATGCTCCCAAGCGGCCATTTCAATAGTTGGGCAAGCTACGTAAGCACCAGCACTAGAACCAATATAAATAAGTTTCCCTTGTAATACTAACTCCCTAATTACTGCATCAAATCCACTCTCACGAATACATTTTAGTAAATAGAATGTATTACCTCCCTCTACGTAAACGGCTTCCTTATTTATTAATTCTTCCCTTATTTCAATTTCTTTTTTATCCTCAATATCAAACTCATGGAAGTTGAAACACAACTCACGCATACGTTGTCGTCGACGTTCCATATAACTTATATCGATAACCCCTTTCGCGGCTGTAGTAATGTACGTTAGCGATAATTCAGACAGTGGTTTACCTAAAAGTTTTATGTCGCTATTAGTAATGAAACTACCGCTTGAAGTGATAAGTATGGTCATCATAGCGCCATATTACCATACCTAAAATTAATAATAAAAGGCGCATGTCAATCCAACATGCGCCAAGGATATGGTTTTGTTATTGGTAATAGTCTATTAGTAAATCCTGCGTAACCAAGATTATGAAATTGATAACGCTCTACATATTCAACTGGCACAAGAATAAAATCACCAAACTCCTCAACCAATTGTCTTGCCTCGTTGGCCTTAACTGTGATGCTTAATTGTGCTTCTTTATCAGCCTGATCACGTGTCAATTTAACTCCTCTGTGGTTAGCTAATTTAATGCGTCTAGAAGTCTCACGCTCCAAAGCTTCAAACCAATCGGAGTGCGGAACCTTTAACATGGGTGGCAGTGGCTCTGAATTGGCCACCGGTCTAAATTCAATTAACACATCAGCTTCAAGTATAAAAGCTAAATTATTCAAGCAGTTCAAGTACTGCTCGGAAATATTACTCTCTACCTGTCCGCTTGATACACCACTTCCTACAAGAAATATAAAGTGATTAACGATTAATCCTAATTCCTTTAAAAGTTGATGAATACACATAAAATCCATTAAAGTCTTATGTTCAGTGGGCAAGGCAGTAAAACCATTCTGTCTTGCAAATCTAGATTCTAAACTTTTACTTACACACCAGATGGTTATAATTTGCAGTGGCTCGCAAAAAGTAACGCAACGAATGATATAATCTCGTACGTATTCTCGTATTCGATACTTACCCTGACATCGCCATTGTAACTTTTTTATAACTTGTTCAATATTCATAAATAATCTCTTTGTTTTAGTTTTAGTAAGAAAGGCAGATAATTTCATTTATCTGCCCTTTATTTTTACGACTCATATGTGTGGCCCAGCCCCGCCGAGTGAACGGTGATGGGCTTCTGTTAATTTATACATTGAAGCCCCCTGATTAATAATAACCATCAGCGTCAATATCAGGATAAACTCTCCTTATTTCACATAATAAACTAGCACAATTTGCACACCTGATCTTCATCCTTAAAAAACTTTCTGTTTTAGCAGGAATATCAGTGATAACTCCTTTTTCTTCGCCACATTCACCGCACTTGCTATTCGACAAATCTTTTTCTTTGTATAGCTCGATGACATCTTCATCACAATTTTTTAGACGCATAATTTTATTGCGCGACTTAATTGCTTCTTCCAATTGAGTTACCAAAATATCAATCGGAAAACTGATGTCCAAATTAAATCTGTTTTCTCCAAATCCGAAAAACATAACTATTACTCCTTTTATTTTTTATTTGTTATTTGTATTAGTGTATTAACACACTAATACAATATGAATTAATTATTTAATTTTTAAAGAACAAAATCCCTCTCGCGGGAGAGGGGTTAGGGGTACTAATTAATTTATATGCGCAGCACCACTCACCTCTCTCCACGAGTATGGGCAGAATGATGCATTAAACCCAAACGCTGCAAAGCTAATTTATAGCCATCCATACCACGCCAAAGCCATTGAGCCACTCGAGCGACCGTGGCTGTGCTCATTTGCAATTTGTCCGCAATTTCGCGGTAATCTATTTGGCGAGCCAGAAGTTTTGCCGCCTGCCACCGATCAGTCATTTCAATTATTTCTTCCGGCGTACAAAGATCACGAAAAAAACGCCGACACTCCGCAGTTGTCTTTAATTGCAGAACAGCGGCATAAAGCTCATTGGCTTCTTGGCCAGTCCATTTTTTCCCTTGTTTCATAGTGTTATATTACAAATGCCTTGTATTAGCGTGTTAACACGCTAATACAAGGTTAACATGAGGCAGAATAATAGTCAAGGGCTATGGTGTGGAAAATCAACGATAATCGCTCCCGCCCATTAAATTAGACAAAAACTGCTCATCTGGCTACTATAAAAACGCTATGTATCAATTTCTCCCCCAACAAGATCCGGAAATATACCAACTGATCACCCAAGAACTCAGGCGTCAGCGTGAAGGTTTGGAAATGATCCCGTCGGAAAATTTTACTTCCCTGGCGGTCATGGAGGCTTTGGGGTCACCACTGACTAATAAGTACTCCGAAGGCTACCCGGGCAAACGCTACTACGGCGGTAACAAATTTATTGATGATTTAGAAAATATAGCACGCGAGCGAGCCAAAAAACTTTTCGACGTGGAGCATGTTAATGTTCAGCCCTATTCTGGTTCACCGGCCAATCAAGCAGTTATGTTCGCCCTGCTAAACCCAGGCGACACCGTGCTTGGGATGGAGCTATCCCAAGGCGGACACTTGACCCACGGGTACAAACTTAGTTTTTCTGGAAAATATTATCGGGCAGTAAATTACGGAGTAAATAAAGAAACGCACTTGCTGGAATATGATGCTATTAGAGAAATAGCGCTACGGGAAAAACCAAAACTAATTGTCTGCGGTGCCACGGCCTATCCCCGAAAAATTGACTTTGCGGCTTTCCGGCAAATCGCTGATGAAGTGCAAGCCTACTTACTAGCTGATATTTCCCATATTG
>CAZLCH010000074.1:0-3253 GCA_964558025.1 uncultured Gammaproteobacteria bacterium
CAGCTTACCAACGTGATCTACAAAATTCGCCGCCTGCTGGGCGACGATATTATCCTGTACCAGGATGGACGTTACCTGTTCAATCGCGCCCTGGATTATATTTTTATGTTAGAAATTTCCGTGGTGAAATCACTATTATAAAAACGCTCAGGTGCAATATAAACCAATTTATATTGTCCTGTTTGTATCGCCGTGAGTCGGGCACTGGTTTCTTCTGAGTTTAATGAGCTATTGATAAAAGTGGCGGCAATGCCACGTGCTGTTAGAGCGTCTACTTGGTCTTTCATCAAAGCAATGAGCGGCGAAATTACTAAAGTAACATCAGGTAAGATCAAAGCTGGTAGTTGGTAACATAAAGATTTACCGCCACCGGTGGGCATAATAACAATCGTCGATCTTTTATCAAGAATATGATTGATCGCCTCTTCTTGACCCGGACGAAACTGCGAGAAGCCATAATACTGATGTAGGGTATGTATTACATTATTTTTTTTCATATATCATAATTGCTCGTTGTCTACTACAACCAGACTAAGTAATTCACAAGCAGTATATTTATGATTGTAGTTTATGATGTCTTTTAAACATTTCTAACGTATTCCAAAAAGCCATAGCAATAGTCATTGGTCCCACACCGCCCGGTACCGGACTTAGATAACCATCAAGTTCATGTACGCTAGGTTCATCAACATCACCGCAGATTTTTCCTTGAGCATCAGTACTGATACCAATATCAATAATGATGGTATGAGGTTTAATCATGTCACCTGTCAGATAATGGGCTCTGCCGATAGCGGTAATAATAACATCAGCTTGTTTAGTTTTATCACCAATATTATCTTCGGTGTTATCAACTAAGATCACTTTTGCGCCCTGTCGACGCAGGACTTCAGCTAAATTATTTTCAAAAATATCTGAGTTGGCAATAACGGCAACAGTTTTATTTTGTAGTGACTGATTAATGCTACTGATCATGGTAAGAACGACTGCGTAGACTGGCGGCATAATTGCGGTCGTACTATCAGTTTGCATTAAAGCAGTCAGATTTTTTTGCGTAAAACCATCAACGTCTTTTTCCGGCAAAATTGTATTGACTACCGTATGAGTATCAAGCCCTGAGGGGAGTGGTAATTGAACGAGAATCGCATCAACGGCCGGGTCACTATTTAAAAATTCAATCGTTTGTATCAACTCTGCTTGCTCAATATTTTTTTCACAGTAATAGACATGAGTATCAATACCAACCGCGCGTGATTGTTTTTCTTTAAGGCTAACATATAATTTTGAATCTGAACGATCGCCAACTAAAATGATTGCCAAGCCAGGCCGAGGTCCGTTAAGGGCTTGTATGTCGCGCGCAATACCATCTTTAATTTTTTCCGCCAAAGCTCGGCCGTCAATCAACTTCATGAGATAACTAAAAATTAATTAATAAGGTAATGGGTAACGTACACACAATTGTTTAATAGTTTCTCGGCACTCTAATAATGTTCCTTCTTCATTTTTATGTGTCAGTGCACGATCAATTATTTCGACAATGGCAAGACAGTCACCTTCAAGACAACCGCGGGTTGTGATGGCTGGTGTACCAAGGCGGATACCTGATGGGTTAAGAGGTGGATTCGGATCATTAGGAATAGTTGAACGTGAAACTGAAATGCCAATTTGTTCAAGGATTTTTTCCGCTTCTTTACCACTGAGATTTTTATTTTGTAAATCAATAACAAATAAATGATTATCAGTACCACCAGAAATAATCGTATAGCCTCGTTTAATAAATTCTTGTGCCATTGTTTGCGCATTACGTATAACTTGCTGAGCATAGGTTTTGAACTCGGGTTGTAAAGCTTCATAAAAAGCGACTGCTTTGGCTGCTGTCATGTTGTCATGTGGTCCGCCCTGTATTCCCGGAAAGACAGCACGATTAATCGCTTTAGCAGACTGTTCTTTGGACATAATAATAGCACCGCGCGGTCCTCGTAAGGTTTTATGAGTGGTGGTCATTACAACGTCAAATAGTGGTACAGGGTTAGTCAGTTCACCAGCCGCAATCAAACCAGCTGGATGCGAAATATCAGCAAACGTTAAAGCTCCGATTTCATCAGCAATATTTTTAAAAGCTTGCCAGTCAACTTCGCGTGAGTAAGCGCTAAAACCAGCCACGATCATTTTTGGTTTTTCTTTTAAAGCGAGTGACCGAACCAGGTCCATGTCAATTATTCCTTCGGCATTTAAACCATACTGAATAAATCGATATAACAAACCAGAAAAATTAATTGGGTGACCATGTGATAGATGACCACCATGATCAAGTCGCAGGCCAAGTACTGTATCCCCGGGTTGTAATAGTGCAAGATAGATGGCCGCGTTAGCCGGTGAACCTGATAAGGGTTGAACGTTAACTGCTTCAGCCCCAAATAATTTTTGTGCTCGTTCAATCGCCAGTGATTCAACCTCATCAATGACATTATTACCACCGTAGTAACGATGGCCACTGTAACCTTCACTATATTTATTTGCTAAAGGTGAGGCTAGGGCTTCCAAGACGGCTAGTGAAACATAATTTTCTGAAGCAATTAATTCCAGTTCAGTGTCTTGACGATTAGTCTCTTTGGCAATTAAAGCGGCGATTTTAGGGTCTTTTTGCACTAGTGTTTCAGTAGTTTTCATAGTGGATTTTTGTGGTTATTTTACGTATAATTAAGAATATAATTATTTAAGCATACTACTATGTCTAAGACAAGGCGATTTTTTATTATTACAGTGCTATTTTTGAGTTTATTTGTTAGTAGTCGGGCTTATGCCATGACGGTTAAACATCAGGACTCAACTATTATTGGCAAAGACGAAGTTATTGCCAATAGTCTTATCACAGCCGGTGCTTCATTAGTGGTTGACGGTAAAGTCCAGGGTGATATTATCTGTGCCGGACAGTCAATCACGATTAATGGTTTTGTTGATGGTGATGTGTTGTGTGCCGGACAGTCAATCACGATTAATGGTGAGGTACGAGGTAATGTACGAGTAGTTGGTAGTTCAATCACAATCAATGGCAAAGTGGCTCGTAATGTTATGGTGGCTGGCAGTAATATTACTTTAGGTAGCGGAGCCCAGGTTGGTTGGGATATGATGTTTGCCGGAGCAATGAATCAAATTAATGGTACGGTTAAAAGAGATATTGATGGTGTAGGTGCACAGACAATTATTGCTGGTACAGTAGCTCGTAACGTGTATCTCATGAGTGGGGATAATC